>JAHLWW010000058.1 GCA_019057715.1 Candidatus Jordarchaeum sp. JNZ_1113 | reverse complement strand
TCGTAGTCCATATAACACACGCCGCAAGCCCTCTGGTAGTCGTATCCCATTTTTTCCCCTTCTCGGGCGGCACCCTGACTAATCGTCCTGCACGTTACAAGGGTCATTTCAAGCGACTTTTTTTTAGCCATCTTTAACCCTCCATACACAACAAAGTAGCTTTCTCATAGCAGCTATCCAGCTGAAGGCTAACAATAACGCTTAGCGCTTCAAGCCAACTTTTCCATTCTTTTCATTAAAAAACTTTTTCACGCCTCGGAGAGAAGAGAAAAAATTACTTTAAGGTATCCATGGAGGTTATGAGTATTTTTAGGGCGCCTGTCGGGCAAATTCTTTCGCATGCCTTGCAGTCTGGAAGCAGTTCCGAGCAGGCATCACTCACCACGCTACATGCACCGTTAACCAAGCGCAAAATTGGGGCGTGTTTCATCCAGATTAACGGAACTCGCCTGTTCCCTGGGTTAAAGGGACATGCCTCGATGCAGTTGCCACATCCCCAGCACACTTTGCGATCAACTGCGATTACCTTCTTCGCGTCTGCCATGGAAAAACCCTCCATGAATACGGTAAGCTATACTTCCTTTTAAAATTAACAAGGGGGAAAATAGTCTCTTTCTATTTTATTTTGTCTAGACATTCTTCGTTGGTTTTCACGCGGTGAACAGAAGCTTAACGTTTCAGGGATCACAGCGTTTTTTGGCTCTATGGCACATAATTTTTTTAAGGAGTAAGCCACTCACGTTGTGGTAGCGAGTGGGCTGTTAATGACTTCTAGATGCTTCGAGGAGGAATTAAAAAATGATGGAAGCGTATAAGAGTATGAACGTTTACAAGTTACACATAAACTCCGCTCTTTGCGTCGGCTGCAACGACTGCGTGGTCGCCTGCCCTCACAATGCCAGTTTGCCTCCTGAAATGAGAGGGGACATAAAGAACTACACTATAATTGTCAGGAATGGAAAAGCAATAGTGTCAAATCAGAGTTTCTGCGATGGATGCGGCATATGTATTGAGGCGTGTGGCCCTAAAGCAATAAGCTTGAAGGTTGCTAAGTGAGGTGGTTTGAGTGTACCCTTACTATGCTTCCGAAGTTAAGGAGGATAAGGTAGTCACCCGGATGAAAACTCTTGACGTTGATGTAACGTTAACTTTGGATCTAAACAAATGCGTCGGGTGTGGCACATGCACAATTGTCTGCCCGAAGGAAGCTATAGAGAGAGGGCCAGTAGGCGCTTTCGGTAAGGGAGAAGCAAAGCTTCCTCCAGTATTGGTTAACGAAAAGAAGTGCAGCTTCTGCGGCGTATGCTCGTACATGTGCCCCTTCGAAGCCTTAGAGCTCAGGATCAACGGGGAACCTAAGCTGATATTGGTAGAGGAAGGAGCCCTCCCACCCCTCGAATACAAGGAGTTCGTCACATTTAGAGGGAATCGGAGGGCGAAAAAATACGCTGAGGGCGAGCTGATTGCACACTGGGAGCTGTGCCCAGCTGGATGCTCAACCTGCGCTGAAGTTTGCCCGAACGAAGCTATAACTATTCCGAAGCCCGAGAAGCCATGGGAGAAAGTTCCCAGAGTCCAAGTGGACCAAAACAAATGCTTGCTTTGCGGCTTATGCGTCTACGCCTGTCCGGCACCCGGCGCCCTTGAACTCAATAGAACAAAGATAAACTACAACAAGGACGCGGAGCACACCGCTCTCTGGGACAGAATAGTCGAGAAGCTTACCAAAAGGATCATTTCTTAAAAAGAGAATTACGAAACTATTTCTCCGCTTTTAATCTTGAATATTTCTTCTTTTCTCTTCAGTTCTTTTTCCAGCACGAATAGATGCACCCTTACTTCTTTCTCTGAGATGCTCAGTGTTATGAGGGATGGGGAACCCCAGTCTGACGAACCACCCCAGGCGCCCGTTAGGCTACCTGGGTTGAGGAGGAGGACACCTTCCGATAGGGTTATCTCTGGACGGTGAGTGTGCCCTGAGACGAGAACGTTCGCATCCAAACGTTTAGCCACTTTCAGGAGTTGCTTCGTGTCTCCTCTGGGCCAGATGCCGGTTCCGTGTATTAAGCCTATTTTGAATGGTGGAAGATGTAGCGTTTCCTCTTCTGGAAGGAAAAGGTAGTCCATGTTACCCTTTACGACTTTTAGCGGGGCCATTTTTTGCATCCATGACAAGACTACCTGCGATGTTAGGTCGCCCGTTGAAAGGATAAAGTCAAAACGAGTGCATTCAACGAAGGATTTAAGTTGGCGAGGAAGCTCGGTGACCCTATCAGGTATGTGTGTATCCCCCAGTAGTAGTATCATCTTGCCGTTCATAGCTTATCATCATGGGTGAAGCTTTTATTTTCTTTTAAGTTTTTAGAATTCGGGTTTTAATGTCTTTTTCTTATGGGGGATGGAGCAATGGAAAAACTGAGGCTTAGCGACATTGAGGGCGTAGGTGAGAAAATTAGAAGTAGGCTTATAGAGTTTTTCGGCTCCGAGGAGGAGGCTGTAAGGGCTATTTTAGAGGGGAGGGTGTCAGAGGTCGCCAGCGCTCCAGGCGTAGGCTTGGGTAAGGCGTATAGCATAGTTAGGAGCGCTTGGGAACTGGTTGAAGGAGTAAAGTGGGATAGCGTCCTTAAGACGGAAGGAGTCAAGAGGATTTATGAGGACTTGTTAAAGCTAATTCAGGAGTACGCGCAAACAGAGTACGCAAAGAACAAGCTGCGTTTATTCTGGCCTTACCCCGCCTCTAAGATTGAAAAGGTGATGGGGCGGCTTGAAATTTTCTCTGAGGCGAAGAGGGTGGTGGAGGCTGCAAGCGTCGAAACGTTAGAGCGTATTAGGGGGGCTTTACGCAGACTTAAGAATTTCGAGAAGGTGACGGCGAGAAAGGTTAAGGGGAGAGTTATAATTACGAGGAGTGAAGTGGAGTATGCTAAGTTAAGAGAGGCTGGCGTAGACAAGTATTGCAGCGTCTTCCTCATAGGGGAGGGGGAAAAGGTTAAGGATTACGTTGAGGGCTACGATTTAGCTGTTTTTGTTGGGGACGTTGGAGACGAGGATTACACCGATAACTTGATCACCGTTGCTGGCGGGTGGAAGATTGAGGACTTGGTGCCTGAGACCGTCATTTTGTTTTACGCTGAAAATTACAGGACAGTGGAGGCGATCTGTGACCTTGCTGATGTAGTGTTCACCTTGCCGGGAGCTAAGCACCTAGACGTTTTAAGAGGGGAGCTGAATAGGGAAGCTTTACGGAGAGTTAGGGAGCTTATTGGAAAGATTACCGTTGAAGGGGAGGTAGCTCGTGGAGTTGATCCTGAGCTTGACAGGTATAGGGACGCGTTGCAGAAGCTTAACGAAGCTGTAGCTGAAGTTGAGGCATGGGTTAACGAAACCATAAGGAGTAGACTTGCGGAGAGCGAAGCTAAGCTGAGGGGAGAGCAGATAATAAGGATACTGGAGGAGGCTAGAGGCGCGACGCTGGAGGCAGGCAAGCTCAGAAGCTACCTTCCCCCAGAGGTGGACGAGGTCATAACGCGAACAATAACTGAGGGCGAGAAAAGGTTCTGCGAGGCTTTAGGAGTCAATGAGAAGGAATTATTGTGGCTTGAGGGAGTTTTTCCTGAGGAGCCAGCATTACCTGTATCAATGATCCCTAGAAAAGTTTCAGCTCTTGAGAGCTGGCTTAACAGGCAGCGCTCCGTCAAGAAGCATAAAGTTTTACGTGAAGTGGCTCGTGAACTTTCAGGATATATGGACGCTGTCAGGCGAGGGCTAAGAGCATCCCTAGAGCTGGATCTCTACTTTGCCATTGGTCTCTTTGCGAGAGATTACTGTCTCAACCCTCCGAAGATGGTTGATGGGGTAGGCGTGTTTTTCAGTGATGGTGTTAACGTCTTTCTCAAGAAAAGAGAGCTTGAGGGGGGAGAAAGAGTGGTTCCGGTGAGCTACGTGGTTGGGGACGTTGGAGTAAGAATTGATGGGGCTGGAGGGGAAAGGATCATAGTCCTCTCTGGAGCGAATTCGGGAGGCAAAACTACGCTTATACAGCTTATAGCTCAGGTTTGCATTCTTGCCCAGATGGGATTTCCTGTTCCGGCAGCAGAAGCGGTTGTTGGCCCCTTCGAGGAGATATATTTCTTTGAAAAGTCGCAGGGGATGGTGTCAGCAGGCGCCCTCGAAACTACTCTCAAGAGATTTGCAGCCATAGCTTCAACTGGCAAACCTAAGATTGCACTCTTCGACGAGCTTGAAGCGATGACCGAGACAGGTGCGGCGGCGGTCATAATAGCCAGTCTCCTAGACCTACTTGGGACGCAGGAGAGGACCTGCGTAGTTGTTGTTAGTCACCTTGCGAAGGAGATAATATCAATGGCTAAAAGTAGGATCCGCGTGGACGGAATAGAAGCATCAGGGTTAGACGAGAAGTACGACTTGATAGTGAATAGAAGTCCGAGGTTTAACTATCTGGCTAGGTCGACGCCCGAGCTTATCCTGAAGAGGCTTTACGCATTATCCGAGGGCGAAGAAAAGAAGGTTTTCGGTGAGATGCTTGAGAGGCTAGAAGCTCTACGGGGCTGACAAATTTATTTCAATAGGGTCTCCTCTTTTTAGGTCAAGTGACCTAGCTGCATTGCCTTGATTAACTGCAAGTTCCAAGAAGCCGTAGCTGTCCAGGACGAACACGAAGGAACCGGCTGGAACGTATCCGTAAGATTTCTCGAGAGTGGCTTCAACAGTCTTGTTTTTAGACGTCAGTTTCAGCTTCGCTCCCTGCTTCACGTTCATCCCGCAGAGCGTTTCCACCGGAATGCCTGTTATTATATTTCCGAAGCGGTCAACATGTAAGACCGTAGAATAAATTTTTGAGCCGCATACTTGGGGTTTTGGTAGACTTATTTTAACGTAGTCGTATATTCTTGGCCCGACAGAGCTAGGCGGGGTACCGTTAGCTATGTGGGCCGCGACCGGCGCAAAAACAGTAAGACCGTGAAATGTTTCAAATGGCAAGTCTAGGAGCAGGGACTTGTCTCGAATTTCGTAGACTCCTACACTCCCCTCGTTTTCTATCAGAAAGCTGAATAACCCATTATCCGGCCCAACAGCAACATGCCGCCTTGTCTCAACCACGATGCCTCTTCTCTCGGTTCCAACGCCAGGGTCGACCACGCCCAAGAAGATCGTTCCATCGGGGAAAAACTTTGCAGAAGAAGAAAGAAGAAGGGCGCCATGCATAACATCGAAGCTATCAACTTCGTGGGAAAGGTCTACTATGTTTACGTCAGGGCATATGGAGAGGATCACTCCCTTCATGGAAGCTACGAAGGCATCTCTGAGACCGAAATCTGTCATTAGCACTATAAGTTTCCTCAAGACGACACCCCCTCTTTTGTTTTGGAGAGATAAAACGTTTAAGGTTAACTAAGGTAGTGAAACTTGACCTCCCTAAAGGAGGACGCGGCTATGAGTGGTGACAGGAAAAGAGGATTATTCATAGGACGCTTTCAGCCATTCCACTTAGGGCACCTCCACGCCATCAAAACTTTGCTGAACGAAGTAGACGAGATCATAGTAGGGGTTGGCAGCGCTCAGTACAGCCATACATTGAAAGACCCCTTTAGCGCCGGGGAGCGTATTCTCATGATAAGGCTTTCGCTGGAGGATGAGGGAATTCCGGCGTCCAGATACCTCATTATCCCGATACCTGACGTGAACGATAACCGCTTATGGGTTGCCCACGTGGTCTCGCTCATTCCCCCCTTCAAAGTGATTTACTCAAACAACAGCTTAGTAAAGGTGCTCTTCGAAGAGGCGGGATACGAGGTCAGGCCCGTTCCTTTCTATCATAGGGACAAGTACTGTGCGACAAAAATAAGGGAGAAAATGGCTAGGGGAGAAGAGTGGAGAGACTTAGTTCCGCCGGCAGTTGCGAAAGTTATAGAGGAGATCAGGGGTGTTGAGCGGGTGAGACTGGTGGCTGAAGGGGAACGTCACTAGGAGGAGTGATGATGGTTTCGGCATCCGTTGTAGAATGGAATGGGAAATTTATCGCTGTGGCTAGAGGAGAGTGCGGGTTGCTGGCTGCGACGCTTCCATGTAAGAGTGCTGAGGAAGCCAAGAGAAGGATCTTAGATATAGTGTGTGAGGTGGAAGTGTGGAGTGACGACATTTGCAAACAGGTTGCTGAGAAGATGTTTAGGTTTCTTGAGGGGGAAAACGTCGACTTTAACTATGAAGTTGACCTTTCACGCCTAACTTCATTCCAAAGAATGGTGCTCGAGGAGGTTAGGAGAATCCCGCCGGGCGTCACTTTGACGTATGGCGAGCTAGCTAGGAGAGTTGGTAAGCCTAAAGCGGCGAGAGCCGTTGGAAGCGCTTTAAAAAAGAATCCTCTTCCGTTAATTATACCATGTCACAGGGTGGTAGGGACACGAGGGGTTGGAGGTTATACTGGTGGGTTAGAGATTAAAATTAAACTGCTAGAAGCTGAAGGAGCTAACTGGGCGGTGAAAGCGTGACCAGAGTTAGGATAGATGGTAGCTTAGGCGAGGGAGGCGGGCAGGTTCTTCGTACCAGCGTAGCTCTTTCGACGCTGTCTAAGAAGCCGATCGAAATTTTTAACATAAGAGCTGGGAGACCTAACCCTGGGCTTCGCGCCCAGCACATGACGGGGATAAAGGCTCTGGCAGAAATAGCGGGGGCCAGGGTTTCTGGTTTGAGTGTAGGCTCAACTAATATAGTCTTTGAGCCAACTGGATTGAGAGGAGGACGTTACAGGTTCGATGTTGGGACTGCTGGAGCTATAACTCTTGTGCTCCAGTCAATAATGCCCGCGGCACCCTTTGCTTCTGAAAAAATGGAGCTGGAGATAAGTGGCGGAACCGACGTTGCCTGGAGTCCTCCAATAGATTACTTCTCAAACGTTGTGTTACCGAACTTGAGCCTTATGGGGTATATGGCTGAAATAAAAATTGAGAGAAGGGGGCATTATCCTAAAGGAGGGGGGCTGATTAGAGCGGTTATAATGCCGGTTAAAAAGCTTAAATCGGTGAGGCTTCTCGAAAGAGGAGAAGTTAAAGTAATTGAAGGAGTGTCTCACGCTGTGAACTTGCCCGCTCACGTGGCTGAAAGGCAGGCGAAAAGTGCGGAGTCCATTCTCAGGAAGGCGGGTTACGACGCAAAAATAAGAGTAGAGTCTCTAAGTGAAAGGAATCTTGGTCCAGGGTCGGGGATAGTCTTGTGGGCTAAGACTGAGGCGGGAAGCGTAATAGGAGGGGATAGCCTTGGGGAAAAGGGAAAACCAGCCGAGAAAGTAGGCGAGGAGGCAGCATACAAGATCCTTGAGGAGCTAGAAAGTGGGGCTCCTATTGATAGGCATATGGGAGACATGATGATACCATTCATCGCTGTTGCTGAGGGGGAATCAGAGCTTAAAATTTCAAGGCTCACAATGCACCTTCTAACAAACATTATGGTGACTGAAAAAATATTGGAAGTGAAATTTCAGGTTGAAGGACGAGAGGGTGAAACAGGTATTGTGAGGGTTAATGGCCTAGGCCTAGAGAACCCACATGTGTGAACACTAACAAATAGGGTGAGCCGCGACGAGTGTTTCTCCTCATTTAACGGCGCGCTAATGCAGCCCTTTACCCCGTCGTTATGAAGTGGCCGTAGTGAGAGATAAAAGAGGGAATTCTAAGCTGAGGCCGTGTTTTTCCTTCCTGCTCTTATTGCTTTAACCACCTTCTCGATAGTTTCCTTTATCCCTACTCCTTCAATCGCTATAACTTCGATAGCGTCTTTAAACATTCCCTTAGCCAGTAAAAGGTTCTCTTGGCTTGCCAAGTCGACTTTGTTTATGACGGTTACTATGGGAACTCCGCCGGGCATTAGCTTTTTTACTTCTTCTAGGAGCGATGCTTGTTCCTCCAATGAGTAGCCGCAGGAAGGAGTTGGGTCAACCACGAAAATTACAGCTTGCGCCAGGTGCTTTATGGCAGTTATAGCCTGTTTCTCGATAAAGTTCCTCTCGCTCATCGGCCTGTCTAGTATGCCCGGCGTGTCCATTATCTGGAACCGTTCGTCACCAACATTAAAGTGACCCAAGATCACTGTTTTCGTCGTGAAGGGGTATTCTGCTATTTCGGGCTTAGCGGTAGATGCGGCTCTAACTATCGTGCTCTTGCCCGTGTTAGGGTAACCTGCAACCACAATAGTTGGCTCCTCAGGGTTTATCGATGGCATCTTCGCCAAGTTTATGCGTGCCCGCTCTAAGAAGGCAAGCCGGTCATCAAGCTTCTTGACCATGGAGGTCATTCTACCGTAAGCTTCGATTCTGGCCTTAGCGGCATCCCTGGGTGTTTGAGAGCGCCTTATTTTACTTATTGCCTCGGAGGCAATGCGCCTGATCACTCCTGCAGCACCTTCGAGTGAGGCTAAATACATTTTAAGCGTCTGATTTCCGACTAGAACATCACACATTTCGCGGTAAAACGGGTGAAGATTTTCCAAGCTTGGAAAGCTTTTAACAACTTTCATTAATCTAGATTCCAGTATTTTCGAGGCTGCTCTTACTCTGGCTTCCTCTCTTTTCTTAGCTTTCTCCAGCGGCGTATCTTGAGAGGAGAAGCTGACGCTGACCTTAGAAGCGTTATAGAACGCGATGTCGAGCAATTCCTTAGCTCCGTGAACCTTTTTTATAGCGGAAAATGGCTGCGGCTGCATAGACTCAAGCTCCCTTTAAGATCACGATAAGGATTTAAGCGTTATAAAAAAGGTTTTATGTAGCTTGAGCTGCTTGTGCAAGGTGGAGGGAAACATTTATGGCCGGCTATCCTGACTCAGCCACATCTGTAGGTTTAACGTGCAGTAACGGTGTTGTGCTTGCATCCGAAAAGAGGGTGACGTGGGGAGACATCGTCCTAAGCCGTAGAGGTAAGAAGGTTTTTAAGATAACTGATAGGATCGGGGTGGCTTGCGCTGGTCTCGTATCCGACATGCAGGTTTTGGCGAGGCGCTTAGAAGCCATATCAAATATTTACTTCATGGAGGAGAAGAAGCCTATATCGGTGAGAACTGTCGCGAAGATTATGGCGAACATCTTGTTCGATGTAAGAATGTATCCCCTCTTAACCCAAACGATAGTAGGTGGCATAGACAAAGATGGCCCTGCAATATACGTATTAGACCCCTTGGGGTCCATCTTGAGGGAGAAGTATGCAGCGGTTGGTTCAGGGTCATACATAGCTTTCGGGACACTTGAAAGATTCTACAAGGACGGATTATCGATTGATGAAGGAAGGGAGATAGCGATAAGGTCGATAAGGGCTGCCGCGAAGCGAGATGTAGGTTCAGGTGAAGGAATAGACGTAATGACGATCACAAATGAAGGAATAAATATCGAATCTATAGAAGAAATGAAGTAATCGGCTTTGCCTCTTTTTAATCCTCCAACTTCTTTTTTCTATATTTGAGGGGGGCCGTTTTTGGCTAGGATGTCTTTGGAAAGATTAGCTGAGAGCGCTAAGAAAGCGCTTGTTCTAGGTATAGGTGGAGGAGGTGATGTTTTAGGAGCTTTTCCGACGGGGAGATACCTTGAGCTGTTAGGGGTTGAGGTTATCCTTGGTGGGGTTGGGTGGGAACGCATAGTGTATGATCCTAAGCCGGGACCCAGAAGCCTCGAGGAGGTGGTTGGCGTTGAGAGGATCTCTGAAACTACAGGGCTGGCTGATGGTGAAACGCGAACCAGTTATGGTGTTGTCTTCCAGTGTAGCAACATGGCAAGGTTTCTCGGCAAAAAAACGCTTCTCGTCGACATCACAAAGGGAGTTAAGGGGGTTGCTAGGGGGATCAAAGAGAC
>JAHLWW010000057.1 GCA_019057715.1 Candidatus Jordarchaeum sp. JNZ_1113 | reverse complement strand
TTGCATGGCTGGCCAGGATAAAACTTTCAGAGGAGGAAAAGGAAAAGTTCGCACGTCAGCTGAGCGAGATACTCGAGTACTTTAACGTGATCAGCAAAGTTGACACGTCCAGCGTAGAGCCGACGTTTCACGTGCTGGAGCTCCACAACGTTTTTCGTGATGACGAAGAGAGGGAGTCTCTTCCCCAAGAAGTAGCTCTAAAAAGCGCACGTGAAAGCGAGGATGGATTCGTTAAAGCTCCAAAAATACTTTAAAATAGAAGGGTGTGTGGGGTTGCATCTCAACCGCTTAACATGCCACGAACTCGTCGAGATGATTAAGGCACAGACAGTTACGGCAGAGGAAGTAGTTGAGCATGTTTTCAGGCGCATAGACGAAGTGGAGAGTAAAATAAACGCCTTCATATCTACTTTCAAGGAGGATGCTTTAGAGAAAGCAAGAGAGATCGACAGGAAGATTAGAAGGGGGGAAAGCGTAGGGCTTCTCGCAGGAATCCCTGTAGCCGTTAAAGATAATATTTGCACTCGCGGAAAACTTACAACGTGCGGCTCGAAAATGCTTAGCAACTACATTCCCCCCTACAGTGCCACGGTGGTAGAAAAAATAGAAGCTGCAGGCGGAATAATAATTGGGAAGACGAATATGGATGAGTTCGCCATGGGGAACTCCACCGAAACCAGCTTTTTCGGTTGTACACGTAACCCGTGGGACCTCACAAGGGTTCCTGGCGGCTCCTCCGGTGGGAGCGCTGCAGCTCTAACTTCTGATGAAACAGTACTTGCTCTTGGAAGTGATACTGGCGGCTCTATTAGATGTCCTGCAAGCTTCTGTTCCGTTGTAGGATTAAAGCCGACCTACGGGCTTGTAAGCAGGTATGGCTTAGTCGCCTATGCAAATAGCTTAGAGCAGATAGGCCCCATGGCTAAAGACGTATTGGACTGTGCAATGCTTCTCACCGCTATAGCGGGCCATGATCCTAGAGACAGCACGTCCGCTCCTCGCTCTCCATACGATTATACGAGTGCCATCAACGGCGATATTAAAAACGTTAAGGTTGGGGTTCCAAGAGAATTTTTTGCTGCTGGTTTAGACGAAAGGGTTGAGAAGTCGGTTTTAAGTGCCGTCAGCATATTAGAGGACCTGGGAGCTACGTGTGGTGAGACGAGCATTTCCTACTTGGAATATGTTGTTCCTACATATTACCTTATAGCGATGTCGGAAGCCAGCTCTAACTTGGCGCGTTTTGACGGTTTGAGGTACGGCTTCACGGCGAAGTGCGATGGAGACTGGAACGAAGTTTTCTCCGCTACTCGTAGTGAGGGCTTCGGAGAGGAAGTAAAGCGTAGGATACTCCTAGGGACATTCGCCCTCTCAGCAGGATACTACGACAAGTATTACCTAAAAGCGCTGAAGGTCAGAACACTGATAAAGAGAGAGTTCGAAAAGGCCCTAGCCAAGTTTGACGTGCTTGTTGCGCCGACAATGCCCATCCTCCCCTTCAAAATAGGAGAAATAATAGAAGATCCTTTAACCATGTACATGATGGACATCGACACGGTTCCAGTAAATCTAGCAGGGGTCCCGTCGATCTCAGTGCCTTGTGGCTTCGTGGATGGGCTTCCAGTCGGGCTTCAGGTGATCGGTGGATTTTTCGGGGAAGAAAAAATTCTCAAAGTGGCATACGCTTTCCAAGAACACACCAAGTTTAACCTTAAAAAGCCAGAAATTTAGAGGCTGGGAAAATGCCAATAGAAAGAAGTGAAGAGCTAGGCGTGAAGATAGGGTTAGAAGTGCATGTTCAGCTCACCGCGCTTAAAACCAAGTTATTCTGTAGTTGCTCTGCGAATTATAGGGGAATGCCTCCGAATACGCTTACCTGCCCTATATGCCTAGGTCATCCGGGCACCTTACCAGTCCTAAACAGGAAAGCGGTAGAACATGCCATGATGGTCGCCTTGGCTCTCAACTCTTCGATTTCACCTCAAATGTTCTTCTTTAGAAAGAACTACTTCTACGTAGACCTTCCCAAAAACTTCCAGATTTCCCAGTACGACAAGGCTGGCGGTGCTCCTCTCTCTACTGGTGGGTGGGTGGAGTTCAGCGTCAACGGAGAGAGAAAAAAGGTTAGGATAAGGCGTATACAGCTGGAGGAAGACCCGGCGCGTCTGACTTACCCGGGAACCATAACATCTGCTCCCTATACGCTGGTCGACTTCAACAGGGCTGGTGTAGCCCTCCTCGAAATAGTAACTGAACCCGACATGGAGACGCCTGAGGAGGCATACTTTTTCCTCCAGAAGCTAAGGTCAATACTGGAGCACCTAGGCGTTTCAAGCGAGAACATGCAGGGATCCATGAGGTGCGACGCCAACATTTCCATAATGGGGGGCGCCAGAGTAGAAATAAAGAACATTTCATCGTTCAGGGATGTTCGCCGCGCGCTTCAATACGAGATAATGCGGCAAAAACAGCTATTGAGGCGAGGCGGCGTCACAAAGCAGGAAACCCGCCACTGGGATGAAGACAGACAGATAACTGTTTCTTTAAGAGTCAAGGAGACCGAAAGCGACTACAGATACTTCCCTGAGCCAGACCTAGTCCCCGTAAAAATCCCGGAGGAATGGGTTAGCAAGGTAGCGTCTCAGATGCCTGAGTTGCCGGACGCCCGGAAGGAACGCTTCATTTCGGATTACGGAATACCTGAATACGACGCCATCGTTCTGACCAGCAGCAAGAAGATAGCTGACTTTTTCGAGGAGTGCTGCAAGCTCTACTCTAACCCGAAGAAGATCGCTAACTGGATAATGAGCGACCTTCTGAGAAACATAAACGAAACCGGGATGGACGTAACGGAAATGTCCATTACTGCTGAGCAGTTCATAGAAATGATCAAGATGATTGATGAAGGATTGATAAGTGGGAAGATAGCGAAGAGAGTTCTAAGAGAATCTATTAGAACGGGAAGGCCTCCACGCATTGTGGTGGAGGACGAAGGATTGTTAAAGATAAGCGATGAAAATGTTATCTCGAAACTAGCAGACGAGGTTTTCCGCGAATTCCCGAAAGCAGTTGAAGACGCTAGAAGAGACCGAAAAGCGGTCAACTTTCTGGTAGGACAAGTCATGAAGAAAACTCGTGGCCGCGCTGATCCAGATGTCACTAATAAAGTGATATTATCCAAACTCGAGGAAAATCGAGCTATACCTTCGAGAAGTTAAACGTTGAAAACGCTTATTAGCGTGTTTTTTAAACCATTTTTTGTGCGGGGTTTAGGAGGGATAAAAATTGGAGAAGAAGTTTGTTAGCATCGTTGAAACAGGCGACATCAATGTTAAAAACCCTAAGATCGTAATAGGGTTGCCTGACGTTGGCTTGGTAGGCGTTATACTGGCGAACCATATGATTCAAACAATGGATATGAAAGAAGTGGGACACATAGAGTCGGATCTCTTCCCGCCGATTATTATACTCCACAAAGGCAAGCCACACCACCCCTTCCGGTTGTACCGGAAAGACGACTTGCTTCTGTTAGTGTCGGAGATCGCTATTCCACCCATCGCGATCTATGATACGGCGCGTGAAATATGTGATTGGGCTAGAAGCAAGAACGTCTCGCTCATATTGCCAATAGGAGGGACTCCTGTTCCGAACAGGATGATGATCGATAAACCTAAAGTTTTTGCTATACCCGTAGGCGGCACTGTTGGGAAACTCGTGGAGTCGCTTAGTATAGAACTTTTCGAAGAGGGTATGATAGTTGGTCCATACGCGCGGATAATCGCTGAATGTGAGAGATCAGGTCTGCCTTGTTTGACGCTTCTATCTCAAAGCTACCCTAACTACCCTGACCCTGGCGCCGCGGCAGCCACCGCAGAGGTTCTCAGCAAAGTTGTCAATGTTGGAATAGACGTAGCACCCCTTGAGGAGCAGGCTGAGGAAATAAGGCTCAGGATGAAGGACTTAATGAAAAGGACTATGCTGGAGATGGAGAGGATGGGCAAGTCGCAAGAGTATGAGTTGCCCGCAATGTACTCGTAGGGGGGATAAGGGATGTATGAGAGGAGAAGAAGGGGTGAGTCTTTCTTCGAAAGAATACTGAACTACTTCACAGAGATAGGAGAGGAAATAGATGAGTTTGTTGAGTCTATGTTTGAAGCCATGAGTCTTTCTAAACCTGACTGGGATGCTGAAATGTGCTGCATTGAACCGCTAGTTCATGTTGAAACTACTCCTGAGAGCGTGATTGTGACCGCTGATTTGCCATACGTTGAGAACAAGAACGACATCAGGATAAGCGCGACGGAGGACTCGTTGGAGTTTACTGCGAACATGAAAAAAGAAGTGCGTTTCGAGAAGTGGGGTACGATACAGCGGGAAACATCCTTCAGAAAATACCGTAAGTTTATAAGGCTCCCGGAAAAAGTCGTTCCGGAGGAAGCAAAAGCCACCTTTAAAAACGGCATCTTGCAAGTAGTTTTGCCCAAGAAGTTTAAAGCAACACCAATAAAAGTGGAGTAGGGGTGAACTGAAATTGAGTAAGAGGATAACGGAAGTTTCCAAACTTAAAGTGAACTCCTTCATCGTAATAGATGACGAGCCTTGCAGGATCGTTGACTTGGCAACTTCCAAGGTTGGAAAACATGGCTCAGCGAAAACCCGGATAGTTGCTATTGGACTCTTTGACGGAGCTAAGAAGGACATGGTTCTCCCATCAGATAGCAAAGTTGAAGTTCCCGTTATTGATAAGAGAAACGGGCAGGTTGTCTCGATAATGGGGAACAACCTTCTACTAATGGACCTTGAGACGTATCAAACCTTTGAGACACCCCTTCCCGAAGAAGAGGACTTGGCATCAAAGATTACTGAGGGCGTCGAAGTAGAATACTGGGACATAATGGGGAGAAAAAAGATCACTCGCGTCAAAAAATGAATGATGCATCCTTCTTGAGGAAAAAGGTGAAGCTGCCAAAGGAAAAAGTCTATGTGGTAGACTCATCCGCGTTCATCGGGGGGTATCCCCCCCATCTTATCAAGGAAAAGCAATATGCTCCTGTTACAGTCGAAGAAGAACTTAAAGATCAACGATCTCGCTCCCTCTTAGAGGTGGGGGTAAAAAGCGGCGACATAATAATTAGAGTTCCGAGCGACAGAGGCGTAAGGCTGGCTGAGGAAGTCGCGGAGAAAACAGGCGACATCAAAACGCTTTCGATGGTAGATAAGCACGTTATGGCTCTAGCCTTCGACCTCGCCGCTGAAGGCTATGAGCCCGTAATAGTTACTGACGATTATGCTCTTCAAAACGTCGCACGCGAGGCGGGCTTCGCCTTTAAGCCATTAATGCGTGACGGCATACGAAACATCGTTAAATGGAAGCTTTATTGCTCCTCATGTAGGCGGAGTTACCCGTTAAGTTATACGGGCGAGACATGTGAAGTTTGCGGCGGCAAGCTTAAACGTGCCCGCTCCAGAAGGGGAAAGCGTCATGGTTTTGACCGTTGATGAACGCTCTTTAAAGTTAGCAGAAAAATATCGTTTTCCCCCAGACATAGTTGCCTTGCTCTCGAAGACCTTCGGTTTCGAGAGGTGCGAGAACATACTTAGATGCCTTAAGACGCCGCCACCAATTTACTATCTGCGCGTTAACACGCTAATTGCGGATAGAGATGACGTCGTTAGAAAACTGGAGGAACTTGGCGTAAAGGCGATCCCGCACCCCCAGCTGGAGGAAGCAGTAGGCATACAAGTAGAAGGACCATTCGACGTCAAACCATGCAAGAAAAAGGTTGTAGCCGACAAGCTGGCATGCGAGTCAGTGATGATCGGCGCAGACCTTTACGCACCCGGCGTTGTAACGGCTAAGGGTGTTAGGAAGGGAGATAAAGTGGCGATCGTCGATAAGCATGGTGAGCAGGTAGCCTCGGGAGTCGCCTTGATGGATGCAGACGAAATGCATTCATTAAGAAGGGGAATAGCGGTCAAGGTAGTTGAGTCACTATACAGAGTTCCAAGCATCAGGAGGACATTTCTCTATGAGGAGGGATATATCTACGAGCAAAGTCTGCCTGCAATCTTAACAAGCCGTGTTTTAGATCCTAAGCCGGGAAGCCTTGTCGTGGATATGTGTGCAGCGCCTGGAGGAAAAGCGACACATATAGCTCAGCTAATGCAGGGGCATGGTCTTGTTTTGGCATTCGACAGGTCTGAAAGCAGGGCTCAAAGGATGAGGGAACACCTAAGGCGGATGAAGCTGAAAAACGTCGTTGTTTCGGTGAAGAACTCTTTGTTCATCGAAGTGGAATATCCCGGTTTAAGCGCTGACGCCGTCTTGGTAGACCCGCCGTGTTCCGACCTAGGACTAAGACCTAAGCTTTATGAGGAGAAAAAGGCGGCAATGGTCCATGCTGTGGCGAAATATCAACGTCAACTCCTCAAGGTTGCCGCGCGTATACTAAAGCCTGGAGGCGTGCTCGTCTACAGCACGTGCACAATAACCTCGGAAGAAAATGAGGAGAACGTGGAGTTCTGCATTGAGGAGCTTGGTTTAGAGGTTGAAGAGCAGCCATTATACCTTGGAGATAGAGGACTCGAGTTCTTCAGAAACGCTAAGCTAGTTCAACGCTTCTTTCCTGACGTACATGGAACCCCTGGCTTCTTCATAGCAAAAATGAGAAAAGTCAAATAAGAAAGGCGGTTGATAGAGCTAAATCTCGATTATCTCTGCTCGTATCTCCCTTAGATCTAGAACTGCAACGCTTCTTTTTCCTGTCAGGTAACCGCAAGTTTCACCTGGATTTACGACGAGTGTGCTTCCCATTTTCTTGTTTACTTGTTCATGCGTGTGCCCGCAAATCACTACATCATATTTCCCAGAAGTGATTAACGCTTCTAAGACGTCGGGGTAGTGCCCGTGGTTAACCGCGATCTTCACTCCACTCATTTCTAAAGAGATGAAGAAGCTGCTTATTTCCCCCTTGCCATCAAATAACTTCCTGAGAGACAAGAAGTCTCCATCATTGTTTCCAGTGACCGCTTTGATGGGGCAAGCCAGCTCTCTAAACGCCCTAATGGTGAAGGGACTAATTATGTCCCCTGCGTGAACCACAAGCTCCACTCCCTCGCTATTGAAAAACTCCACAGCCCTCCTTATAGCCTCCATGTTGTCATGCGAGTCAGACATAACACCTATAATCAAAATACGCACCTCCTAAACCTTTACATGTTCTTTTTTCCCCCGTTTTTGTCACTTCTCTCGTCACCTACCCAGTATGCTCCATTGCAAGTATATTCTTTCTTCCACAACTCTGCCTCTTTTTTATATCGCTCTACGGCTTCCACAAGCACGGGAAACACCTGCTCGCGGTGTCCTCCAGCAACGACAACGTAAACAAGTTCGTCTCCCACATTAAAAGAGCCAATGTTATGATGTATTTGAACATCAACTATTCCCTTCCTCTGAGAGAGCTCCTCGCAGATTCTAGCCATGGTTTCGTTAGCTTTTTCCTCGTAAGCCTCAATTTCCAAACCTTCCACTGGCGAGCCGTTCTTAGTAACTCCTCTGACAACTCCGATAAAGCACGCTATGGCCCCAACTTCACTGATTCTAGGGTTTGACTTAACTTTCCTTAATATGTCATTCAAAGTTACCTCGCCTTTTCTATGGATAAACAAACTCCCCAAGCAGCTCACCTCCGACAAGAGAAAATAAGAGGCATAATAAAATAACTCCTACCTCAAAGTTATGACTCTGGCGAAGCTCATGAGTTTTTTACGTCCCCTCCCTTGTCTTGGAGCTTCATTATGGTCTTCGCTATCAACAGTAACGTTTCATAACGTCCTTCGCCGGGTATAAAAAGGAGGAGAATTTTTCCTTAGGGACTTCAGCAAAAATCACGATTCCCTTTGCTATTTGGTTTCCGTTACGGGATTCACGGGATTTTCATTACTCCCTCTATTGACTGGTGCTTTTGATGGTTTTCGCCGCCAATAGTATGGATGGTGAACAGGCGTCATAGTCACTGCTACCCTCAGAAACAGAGCCCATACTGGATATTCCATGATGGAAGGGAGAAACATTCATAAAAAGTTGTAGCCGGAAGCTGTTTGCTTACCTGTATAACACGCCTAGGTGGTTCTGTATTAGGTGGAGTTGAATCGATATCCTTAAATAACGGATCTTCTGCCTCTAACTTCAGAAGGACTCTTTCATTTAGTCAGTTCTGGGAGAGGGAACTTATGAGTGGTCAAGGACAAAAGCCCACGGATCTTCTTTCTAGGTCTTTAAACGCTAGGGTTCTCGTGAAGCTTAAGGGAGGCAGAGAACTGCGAGGAAAGCTTAAGGGTTTCGACGCCCATATGAACCTTATACTTGGGGAAGCTGAAGAAATCATTGATAAGAACTCCGAGCCTAAACAGATAGGAACTGTAATAGTTAGAGGAGATAACGTGATAATGTTAAGTCCAGCTGTTAAGTCTCAATCAGACTAAGGAGGTTTGCCGTATGGGGAAGGGAACTCCGGCTAGAGGTAAGAAAAATAAGAAGACGCACATAAGATGTAGAAGATGCGGTAGACGCGCGTACCACATACATAAGAAAAGGTGTGCGGCATGCGGCTTTGGTCGCTCTAAAAGAATAAGAAGCTACTCTTGGCAAAACAAAAAACCTTTAACAAGGGTCAGGATAATATAACTTTCCCCCTTGAAGTTCCACTTTTTGGGTTTTAAAGCGTCGCTTACTTTAAATTAGGTGAACTCTTAGGTTTTAAGTGGATGTTTTGCGAGGTAGGTGTGAATAGGTTATTATGTATGCGCCTTTGGAGGAAGAGCTGTTGAGGGAGGAGTGGCTTACTCCTGTCTTGAAGGTATTCTTTCCGTTCACTGGCAGAAAGGATGAAATTAATGCTGCAATCATAGCTTTTTATATAGTTGAAGAAATGGGGGGAGAGGTCGTAGGCTTCCACGTCCTTAAAGACAAAAAATTTGACCAGCAATTCGTAGACGCAATTTCTAGCATTGCAAAGGAGTTCAAAGTAAACTTCCGCGTGTTGTATCGTGAGAGAAAGAGAAAAGATGTAGCCGATGATTTGCTTAGTGAGCTAGAGGAAAATTATTATGACCTTTGCGTTTGTTCTTCAGGACGTGGAATAAGAATTTTTGGGGATGTAGCTAGAAAGCTGATCAAGAAAAGCAAAACTAAAATGATAGTTGTTCACACCCCGAAGGAATACGGTGTTATTCCACGTTTCTTAACCAGAGTATTAATTGTCCACAAGAATATGAGCGAAGACATCAACGCATACGACGTCGCCATGGTTCTCACTAGGTCTAGATTGTCAAGTAGGGGCGAAGTGATATCTGTCCACCCAGTAAGAGTACATTCGTCGGTTCCAATAGACTTAGCATATGTAGCTGAAGAAGTTAAAAAAGAAGAAGAAAACTTCATACGCCACCTTGGAATCAAAATTAAGGATATGGGTATGCCTGTCACTCCTGTAACTCTCTATGCTAGAAATGGAGCCGAGGGATTAGCGATTTATGCGAGCGAGGTCAAGGCAGACATCATTTTGGTTGGAGTAAACCGTAAAAGGTATCCTTCACGCGTCACGCACATGGTTCCTCTATCCTACGCCTCCTTTTTGAACACTCTTCTTAAGCGGTCTTCATGCCCCGTTTTGCTCGCGTTTTCCTAAGGATGAAGTATACTGCACTTATTGCTCCAAGTAGGAGCAAAAAGGCTTCTATAATGTAGAGTTTTACTGAGAGCAAGAAGATAGCGAGAAGCACGACCGCTGCTATGGGTATTAGTACGTTACACTTAGTTTTGCTCCTAAGCTGGATGTTCGAGACGCTTACAAGTAAAAAGA
>JAHLWW010000056.1 GCA_019057715.1 Candidatus Jordarchaeum sp. JNZ_1113 | reverse complement strand
TTCATGCAGGACCCTTGCAAAGCTAATAGACTTGCACGTGAAGCAGTAAGCCTCAACGATGAAGCCCTCCAAAACATAGAACCAGACTCTCCCCCCGTCGAGTATCCTTCCCTCAGACACCTCGTACTCAATTATCTCCCCCTCCTCGCCAATGTGCTCCTCAATAGCGGTCTTAACTACAACTCGAGCCTCAAGGTAAATTTTTCTCGCGTCAGCTTTATCCCTCGGGAAAAGGTTCGTCGAGAAAGTCGCGTATGCTCCCTTAGAAGAAAAGTTGAACTTGGCTGGCATCGAAAAAGAGCTATCCCCCTCGAACCTTCTTTTCAAGGCTAAACGTATCCTCTCGCTAAGCAGCCCATGAGCCTCGGAGGAGAAACCTGCCACCTCCCTTCCTTAAAAGAACCGTAAAGTTAAATTTAACCTTCAAAATACTGTGACTCGCACTTGCTAAATTTTTAATGGTTCCACTTATCGCTGAAAACCGGTGATAGAGCTTGTCATTTAGGCTGGAAGGCATAGCGCGACTTTACAATAACCTTTTCGCCCTCCCCTCCTCCCCCCTAGTCCTCGCATTAACCATACTGGCACACATCTCAGTAGGCTCTCTCCTTTTCCCTCTGTGCCACTCTTCATGGACTTTATCAGAGCTGGCGGACGGCGCCCTATGGGGCTTTGCATCCTTGCTCCCAGCCTCCCTCCTATCAATTCTGCTTTCAGACTTAGCCGTTGGAAGAGAAAGAAAGTTTTGGAGTATAAGGCGCCTTACAGGGCTATCCCTCTTCTCCATAGTCTTCTGGAGTATTCCCGCTTTTCTCGGCGCGGCTTTTCACGTTAAGCTACAAGCAGCAGCCAGCTTAGGCGTATTGTCGGGTTTAGGGTTAATATCCTTTCTCAGAGTGCTGGTTTTCAGGGGTGCATCGAACCTCAGCATCATAAGGTCCCTCACAGCGTCCTCAACGCACCCCCTACTTATAGCAGCAGCACTGGTTCTCTCAAACTTCACTCGTCCCTCCATCGCGTTTTTCATGCAGTTTGCCGCCATGTGGATACTACTTACCGCCGCAGGCTACCTCTACCTTCACATCATCGACAAAGCAGTTGAAAAGGAGCTGGGCGTCGGAGGGCTACGTTTGCTCTACGGCTTTATGGCAGAGTGGCTGTCAGAGGAACCCCAGCCACTGGAGGAAGCCCTTACCAAAATAGGGTCAATAGAGGAGCGCGAAATACTAGTGTTGAGCTTCATCAGCCAAGAGAGACCAGCCGTCTCACTTATAGTTCCAATGGTTCACCCCGGTCCCTTCAGGAAAGTTGGAGGAGCCACCCTTCCTTACGTGATGGCTAAGGCGTTCGAGGAGCAAGTCGGCGGATTGGCTGGAGTAGCCCACGGGGCATCCACCCACGCTCAAAACCCCGTATCCCGCTTCGAGGTAGTCAAGCTGGCCGAGGAAGTCATTAAAGCCGCTCAACTCAACAAGTTTAAGCTGGGTAAGCCTGTAAGCCCACTGGTTCAAGTTGAGCGCGGCCCCGTTAGAGTTGGTTGCCAGCTCTTCGGTGACCTAGCCTTGTTCACTGTAAGCCTCACATCGTGCAGCTATGATGATGTGCATCCCAGTATGCTGACAGAGCTTTCAAAACGATTAGCAGGCGAATGGAATAGCGACATCTTCATGATAGATGCTCACAGTGCCAGCGAAGGCAGACTTGAGCTGGAACCATTAACTCCCAGCACCGAGATAGCCGAAGAAATAATCGTTGCTGCCACTAATGCTCTTAGAGCGGCTAAGACGCTTAAGGCTGCTAGAGTTAAGGCTGGAGGGGGTCATGCAAGCGTCTTGGGCGCTGGAGTGAAGGAGGGAATAGGGAGTGGCGGCGTCTTCTCCCTTCTTTTAGACGTAGAAGGACACGTTTCATGCTACATTATAGTGGATGGAAACAACATGATGTATGGACTCAGAGAATCTATAAGGCGTAGAGTGGAGGAGCTGGGGGTACATGCTGTGGAGGTGCTGACCAGTGATAGCCATGAAACAAACGCTGTCTCAATAGGGGAACGCGGCTCAAATCCTGTGGGGTTCTCTGTTGACTGGAACGCCGTAATAGACGCCGCGCTGAGCTCGGTTGAAGCGGCTAAGAAAAACATGGAAGAAGCCGAGCCAACGTATTTCATCGAAAAAGTTAAAGTAAAAGTTATCGGGGAAAACTCGATGACGAAACTCTCGCTATCCGTGCAGAAAGCTGCCTCCCTAGCAAAAAAGGCCACAGTAATACCTTTCCTATCACTCCTAGCCCTAGCAGCCCTCTTCCTCTTATAGCTCTTTCCTCCACAACTTCTCTCGCCACCACACCATTTATTTCTTCCATTAGTAGTTTTTATAGACAGATAAATCGTGTAGTCTTAGCTCGTCAGCTTGCCTCATTCTACTGCTTACTATTTCAGAGCAGCCATCTGCCGGACGCGTGAATCATAGCCGTTTCCCATTCCCCCACCCAATTGCACGCCGTCGCCGAACATTATTATCCATGCTTTTCCACCATTTTAGCAATCAACTTACTACCCCGGGAACAAGGAATGTAAGCTTCTATTAAAGAATCACGGTAAAGTTTTTTAGTAATTCCTACTGAAGACACTTAGCAACCCCGTAGAAATAACGGGAGGAAAATGTTGCGCGGAATGGTGGAAGTCAGGTTTCACGGTAGAGGCGGACAAGGTGTGGTCACAGCCAGTCGCCTGCTTGCGGAGGCTGCTCTTCTTGAAGGTAAAAAAGTGCAGAGTTTCCCTGCTTTTGGCGCTGAGAGGGAAGGTGCGCCGATAAGGGCCTTCACTAGATTAAGCGACACCCTAATCCGTGTAAGGTCGCAGATATACACTCCAGACGTCGTTGTCGTGCTGGATCCGACAGTTATTAGGGCTGAAAATGTGACGGAAGGACTGAAGGATAACGGTTGGCTCATAGTTAATACGGCGAGGGAGCCGGGGGAGCTTAAGAAGGAACTGGGAACCAAAGCAAAGGTTGCGACTGTGAACGCGACGAGTATAGCGTTGGAGCTTCTAGGGGCCCCAAGAGTTAACACGCCGATACTCGGCACCTTAGTGAAATCCACTCAACTAGTCACGCTTGACTCGGTTATTAGCGTTGTAAATTCCACCTTTAAGGGTAAAGTGGCTGAGGCGAACGTTAAGGCTGTTGAGCGGGCCTACCGGGAAGCAAAAATCGAGGAGGTGTAATGTTGAAAACATGGGAGGAGGTACCGTTCGCTGGATACATATTAGAGCCAGGCAACGCTGAAAGCTACAGGACAGGCGATTGGAGGTCTAGGCAGAAACCTGTCATCAATCAGGAGAAGTGCACATTCTGTCTCCTATGCTGGATCTACTGTCCAGATGGCGCCATAACCCGGAGAGAAAGTAAGGTAGAAATCGATTACTACCACTGTAAGGGTTGTGGGATATGCGCCTACGAGTGCCCCTCAGGAGCCATAAGGATGAAGAGCGAGGCGGAGGAAGCGTAAGGTGATGGCGAGAAAGGTTTTAGCCCTCAATGGCGACGAAGCCGCGGCCTATGCTGTTAAGCAATGTAAACCGGACGTCATAGCTGCTTACCCTATAACTCCCCAAACCATAATTGTTGAGAGGCTGAGCGACTTCGTCGCGGACGGCGAACTGGACGCTGAGTTCATTTCAGCCGAGTCCGAGCACTCGGCGTTGAGCGCCTGTATAGGCGCCTCAGCGATGGGTGCTAGAACCTACACTGCAACAGCCTCCCAAGGTTTGGCTTTAATGTACGAGATGCTGTTTGTAGCGTCATCTTTCAGGTTACCAATAGTGATGAGCGTCGCTAACAGAGCTCTGAACTCTCCCCTAAACATCTGGAACGATATGAGCGACACTATGGGGGCGAGGGACTGCGGCTGGATCCAGATATACAACGAGAACGCTCAGGAAGTTTATGACTTCACTATTCAATCCTTCAGGATAGCGGAGGATCACAGGGTTCTCCTTCCAGTCATGGTTTGTCATGACGGTTTCGTTGTGAGCCACTCCACTGAGGGCGTCGAGACTCTGAGCGACAGTGAGGTGGACTCATTTCTGCCACCGAGAACCCCCGTTTACCCGCTGGACGTCGAGAATCCTGTGACTATAGGCTGCGTCGGCGTCCCAGAGTACTACCCGGAAATAAAGTACCAGCAGGAAGTCGCCACCAAGAAATCCATTCAAACAATAAAAGAGATAATCAACGAATTTAA
Organism: Candidatus Jordarchaeum sp. JNZ_1113; assembly: GCA_019057715.1. Classification (GTDB taxonomy): domain Archaea; phylum Asgardarchaeota; class Jordiarchaeia; order Jordiarchaeales; family Freyrarchaeaceae; genus DTBI01. The sequence goes on along the minus strand of JAHLWW010000056.1, from coordinate 5,714 downwards.
CGAGTCCTTTGGGAGAAACTACGATATAATTGAAAAGTACCAGATGGATGGAGCTGAGGTTGCCCTTCTGACTATAGGGAGCGCTAGCGGTACAGCTAAGGATGCTGTTGACGAGATGAGGGCTGAGGGCAAGCCGGTGGGATTACTGAAGCTGAGGCTCTTCCGCCCCCTCCCAGTCGAAGACCTCAGAAAAGCCCTAAGTGGCCTGAAGGCGGTGGGAGTGATCGATCGGCATATAAGCTTCGGATCCATGGGAGGCGCGCTGAACATGGAGGTCAGAGCTGCCCTTTACGAGATGAGAGAGAGACCGCACGTCATGGGGTTCCCCGCGGGGCTCGGCGGACGAGACATACGAGTAGAGCACTTTATCAAAATCACAGAGGAGCTCCTAAGGATAGCTGAGCGAGACGTGCTCGAGGAAGACTACAGGGTGGTCGGCTGTCGGGGGCCAGGATGTATAGGACCGTGAGGTGATATTATGGCTCTAAAATCGCTACCTCTACACGAGTACCTCTCATCTGGACACAGGCTCTGTGCGGGGTGCGGCGAGGGAGTAACGATAAGGCAAATACTGAAATCCTTCGATGAGCCACCAATAATTTGCAACGCCACATCCTGCCTCGAAGTGTCAACAACACCCTTCCCCTACACTTCTTGGAGAACACCATGGATCCACCCGGCATTCGAGTGCACGGGTGCCGTGGCGGCGGGAGTAGAGGCAGCCCAAAAGGCTCTGATACGAAAAGGCAGGAAAAAGAAATGGGACGTTGTGTTAGCCTTAGCGGGTGATGGAGGAACATACGACATAGGGCTTCAATCACTCTCTGGGGCCTTAGAAAGGGGCCACAAGTTCGTCTATGTCTGCTACACTAATGACGCTTACATGAACACTGGAATACAGCGTTCGGGCGCAACGCCAAGAGCCGCGTGGACCACCACTAGCCCAGCAGGGAAAGTAATTCCTGGAAAAACAGAGTGGCAAAAAGACCTCATGAAGATCGTAGTGGCTCACGACATACCTTACGCCGCAACAGTAAGCCCCTCTTACCCCATGGATCTCCAAAGAAAAATGAAGAAAGCCATACAGGCAGACGGCCCATCTTTCATCCTAGCCTTAACACCATGCCCTAGAGGATGGAGAACTCCCCCATACCTAACAATAGAACTAGGACGGCTGGCAGTCCAAACCTGCATGTTCCCTCTCTACGAGGTAGAAAATGGACAATACAAGATCACCATGAAGCCTAAAAGAAAACTCCCAGTAGAATACTACCTTCGACCACAAGGACGTTTCAGACACCTATTCACACCAAAAACTAGGCACGACATAATCAACGCTATACAAGCATACGTCGACAAAAAATGGCAAGAAATACAAAAACTAGAACAACTAACACAACAATAAAACCCGACCTTACCCTCCTTTTCTGTAACTTTGTCAGTTAAGCTATTTTCGTCAAGCGCTTTAATGCGGTTTTACTGCCCACACCGTTATGCTGGCAACTGTTCCCTCTGCTTTTCTTACCAAATCGGGATCTCTGATCACTTTTTCAACCGGGAACAAGGCTTCCATGATCACTCTAACATCTTGAAAACCGGCTTTCCTTATGGCTTCCAAGTACTCCTGTTTTTTCAGCGCGCCAGCGACGCACCCAACGTACGCGTCAACTGAGCGTTTCACGTTCTCCGGAAGCTCCCTTAACAGGACGGTGTCCGAAATGACCAGTCGCCCACCCGGCTTCAGAACTCTGAAAGCCTCCCTAAAAACCCTATCCTTATCGGGCGAAAGGTTGATCACGCAGTTCGAAATGATCACATCAACGTAGCAGTCATCGACAGGTAGATTCTCTATTTCGCCAAGCCTAAACTCCACGTTACTGAAGCCGCCCTTTCTAGCGTTCTCCCTTGCCCTCTCAATCATTTCAGGCGTCATATCCACACCTATAACGCGTCCGCCCGCTCCGACTTTCTTAGCGGCAACGAAACAGTCGATCCCCGCGCCGCAGCCAAGGTCAAGAACAGTCTCCCCCTTTCTCAAGAGAGCAAAGATAACGGGGTTACCGCAGCCAAGCCCGAGAACCGCGTCCACAGGAACCTCTTCGAGATCCTTCTCGTCGTATCCTATCTTCTTCATGAGCTCCCACACTTCACCGCCACAACATGGTTGAAAACCATTGCAACACGACCCACCAGTCTCAGCAATCCTACCATACTTCTCCTTAATCAGCTTCTTCACGTCTTTACCCACCAAGCAGGTCACCCCATAACAAGCTCCCTCACCATGGGCCCAAGCATCTTCTTCACCATCTCAACGATGTCGCTAGCCCTAATCAAAGAAATACAGCAAATTTTTCCATCACGCTCCCAGCTTACAACAGCCAGCTTATCCCCTGAATGTATTCCTGCCTTCTCCCTCACATCCTTAGGAAGCACAATCTGTCCTCTAGCATCAACACTTACAACAGCCTCAACCCTAAAAACACCAGGCTGACCGTAGCAGGATAAATCATCACAGCACATTACGAGACCACCACGATGATGTAACCTCTCAGGAAATTTAAATTTTACTGAAAAATCTGATTTCTCCGAAAAGTAAGACATTCATGCCACTCAGCGCTCTTCTCAAAAGAATCTTAAGGAGCTCAAGAAATTGGTTTAGTGGTGTAATCGGTGAGCCGCCGCGAGGAACTTGGTAAGGTCATAGAGCACTAAGAATGCTCGACACAGCCAAAAGAAGCCTGTCCGAAGGGAGACTACGGCATCGCAGCATTTATGGCTGAACAAGCCCTTCAATTACACCTAAAAATCCATAATGCCATAACTAACCGGAGAAACGTCACGCATACAGCATCAGAGACTTCTTCAAAATCCTCAGAAGCCCCACTCAAACTTGAAGACGCCTCACTCGGCTTAATTGTTTCGTCGCATATCGGTCACTTCGGAGGTGTTCTTCGCTCCAACAGTCTCCATTTAAAGCCAAGAATCGCGTATCTCAAGAACAAGCTTCTACAAACCAAAAACATGTTGTTCTGAAACTGTTCTTGAACTAGCAGAAAACAGGCACAGCTTTGGACAAGAACAAGAAACCGCTCACAAAAACACGAAATTAAAGAGGATTTAAAGTTAATAAGGTATAGCGGGGGGTGGATGTGTTCGCCGCTTGAGAGCGGGGCGGCCTTGAACCACCGATCTCGGGGTTATGAGCCCCGCGGGATCTCCTGACTACCCCACCCCGCTTCATGTCGTTTTTACGAATCGTGGGTTTAAAAATCTTACCAGTTCCTTGGTGTTTTGTGCTTGTTTTTAGTATTATGTATCTGTTTTCCGTTTGTGGTCGAATTTTTTGATGGTCTTGTGTGTTACTCTTCTTTTTCCGTTTTTCTGTTTAGTTGAGAAAGTTTTACTTTCTTCAGGGATTTTAACTTTCTAATTCTCCATTATATGTTGGTTGCGAGGTACCGCTTTTGGTTGAGGAGGACTAGCACGTGTGCTTAATGTTATGTGGTTTTTGATTGCTTAGTAGTTGCTTTCTGTGGGGTCCTATCAGCAGCTTCTAAAATGTCAAAGTCATTGAGGTTTAATGATGCTTATAGTGTTAGGTCACCTAAACATGCTAAGGAAAATAGGATCAACAAGAGAAGATGCAAGTCGTTAGGATGGTGGGCGGACATAGAATAGAAGAATACCTGAAAGTGAAAGTTAAATGGTTAATGGAAATAATTAAGCAAGCATATCTATAATAGTTGATCCATGTAAATCGATGGAGAAACTTTAAGCTCGAATGTTTCTTCACTTGGTGCTTTTTGGTTTTCGAGCGGCGAAACGTTTTTTTGTTTTGGTGTTTTTCTTGTGGCTTGTTGGAGGGTTTTTGATGGTTTATTGGTGGTTTAGAGCTCCGCTTCTTTATGCTTCTATTTGGCGGTGTAGGGGTTTTGCTCCTCCCGAGGAGGTTGACCTTAAACCTACTCTCCGCTGTAACCTCAGCTGTAAGATGTGTTTTCAGAGGAAGTTGACGGAGGAGGACCGTAAGCGCGCTTTGAGAGAGGAGCTCTCCACTAGCCGCTACTTGGAGTTGCTGAGGGAGCTTTCGTCTTTCGGCGTGAGGCGCATACACGTGGTTGGTGGAGGAGAGCCTTTGATGAGGAAGGATATCCTCGAGATTATGGGGGAAGTGAAGAGGTTGGGGATGGAGGGTGTGCTGACCACGAATGGTACTCTTCTCGACGAGTCTGTCGCTAACGTGCTGGTTGACATGGGGTGGGATGTTGCGATGTTTTCTGTTGACGCGCCGACCCCTGAGGCTTACGGGGAGGTTAGAGGTTCCTCCCGAATGTTTGAGCGCGTGCTTGCGGCTATGAATGGTCTGACGAGGGTTAAAAGGTTGAGGAGGGCTACGAAGCCGCTCCTCCACATTCACTGCGTGGTTACGAACCTGAACTACGCGTTACTCGAGGACATGGTGGACTTCGCTCACAGTGTGGGGGCACAAATTCTCACCTTCGACAAGTATTACCCGGAAGACCCATCCTTGGTTTTGGGGGAGCGGGAAATCCCAGTTATGCTGGATGGCTTGAAGAGAGCTGCCGCTAAGGCTGAAAGATACGGTTTACTGGTTAACGTGAACGAGTTTCTCTCACTTTACAGGCGTCCTCCGAAGGGAGTGACTTGTTATAGGCCGTGGCTCTCGGCGGACATTAACCATAACGGGGACGTTGTTCCTTGCTGCTACAGTGAGGAAGTTATGGGAAACGTTAAGGCTAGGAGCTTCCGCGAGGTCTGGAACGGGGAGAGGTACAACCAGCTGAGAAGAATTTTTAGGGAAGGGAAGCTGCCAGGCTTCTGTAAGGACTGCTTCTTCTATCCGGGTCTGCTGAACGACATCCCTCTCGGGAAGCAGCTCCACGCCCTGAGGCTCATCTGAGCGAGGCTTATCCGAAGAACGCGTCCAGCCTAATTTTCCCTGCGGGTACCTCAAAGACCGTTATTTTTCTCGTAGCTGGCAGTGCCACGTTGAACACCGGGACCCCCTTGAACTCGCAGAAGGTCTTCCCCCTATGGGCGTGCCCATGGACTGCGAAGTCCACTTTCTCCAGTACTGGCTCATACTTCTTGGATGCCATCTCGGGCCAAGCCGATGGGTTTTCCCCCTCCAAGTTGCAATATGTGGGTGCGTAATGTGTTAGTATCCCCTTGTATGTCGTGTTCAGCTTCGAGACAGCTTCCTTCACTCGCTCTACCCTCTCGGCGTATATTTCCTTGATGTTTGGTATATTCTTGGACTGCCACCAGGTTGGCCTGTCAAGCGAGCCCTTAGACCCCACAACCCCCAAGCTTACGCTTCCAACATTTACGACGAATGCCTCCTCCTCGAGAAAAACTACTCTTCCACCGCAGAGCTCCTTGATCTCCTCATGAAGGTCCTCGTACTCCTCGTTTCCAAAGCAAGCGATGATCGGGGCGTCAACGTGTTCCTCCAGCAAGTCTAGTACTCGGGTGTACTCGTCTACTTTCCCCTTGTGAACCACGTCCCCTGCAAGCATGATTACGTCCACTTCTAACGTATCCTTTACAGCCTCGAGTAAAACATCCAAGTAGCGGGGGGAGTGTATGTCTCCGACTGCCGCCACTCTGACCTTAACGCTCTCCCTCACCCGAATCGCCCCCTGCTTTCCACCTAACTTTTTAATTCTCCTTCCCTTTAAAGAGTTCTTGGT
>JAHLWW010000055.1 GCA_019057715.1 Candidatus Jordarchaeum sp. JNZ_1113 | reverse complement strand
ATAAATGATGGGCTCATAATTACTGGACCAACAGGCACTAATGTAAACGACATCCTTATGCTAGCTACCCTTTAATTCGGAAGGCAAGAATGATGTTTGAAGACACTTGTCAACTAGCTAAAGCACACATAGAGACGCTGAATCGGTAATGCTACGAGAAGAAAGTGACGGCGACGAGTTTGTTTTTAATCCCTAAAAGTTTTTTAGGGGAAGCGAGTCCATGTTGACTCGAGGGGTCCCAAATGGAAGAGAAAGCCTATCAGATTATATTAGAGGCAGGCGAAAGAGGACTCCTTCAGAGCGATTTGTGGAGAAAATTGGGGGTAAATAGCAGGGAAGGTTCAAGAATAGCTATGAAACTTGAGAAAAGAGGGGTTGTGCGGAGAATGAAAGAGTTATATAAGGGAAGATGGACCTACAGGCTTTTTGCCAACGCAAAGGAAAAAGTCGAAGTAAAATGGGATACGCTAGGAGGATGCCCTTGTTTTACTTGTACACAAATCTCCCGTTGCGGCGCGGGGCAACCCATATCGCCAAACCACTGCTGGAAACTAACAGAGTACATAAATAAAAGCGTGAATGAAGCTCCCTAAGTCGATGACGCACTCCTCGTTTTTACTTCTTTTATTTTGGAAGGGAATCCCTAATGTTTAAAAAGCCGGTGTCTCAAAATTCTCTAAAGAGGTTTTTCTAAAAACGAGTGGAGGTTACAAATTTGCAGAGGGATGGAGTTCTTCGTTAGTCCGTATATAAGATACGCGTTAAAACAAGCCAACTTGCCTGAGCGAGTTTATATCTTCGATACGACTTTACGTGATGGCGAACAGATGCCCGGCGTCGCTCTAACTTTTGAAGATAAGAAGAAGGTGGCTGAGCAGCTGGCCAAGCTGGGCGTCGACGTAATAGAGGCAGGGATGCCTGTTGTTTCTGAGGGAGAGAAGAAGGCCATTAAGGATATAGCAGGTATGAGGCTTGGACCCGAGATATGTGCTCTAGCTCGTACTAGCCGTGAGGACATAGATGTTGCACTTGACTGCGACGTAGATAGAGTGCACATTTTCATAGCTACATCCGAGTTGCACATGAAATATAAGCTTAAAATGACCCCCGACGAGGTTCTGAGAAAAGCGGTTGAGGCGGTAGAGTATACTAAGAGCCACGGCGTGAAAGTTGAGTTTTCAGCGGAAGATGCTACCAGGAGCGATCTGGAATTCTTGAAAAAAGTATATAGTAGCGTTGTCGATGCTGGAGCCGACGTGATAAACATTCCTGACACGGTCGGAGCGACCATCCCCAGCGCGTACGCGCACATAGTTGAAGAAATTAAGAAAGCCGTTAAACCCGGAGTTATAATATCAGTGCATACACATAACGACTTTGGATTGGCGACGGCAAACGCCCTGGCGGCTGTCGAGAAGGGAGCACAACAGGTTCATGTTACGGTAAACGGCATCGGAGAAAGAGCTGGTAACGCTTCACTGGAAGAAGTGGTAATGTCTCTTTTCGCTCTCTATCATGTAATGACGAACATCAAAACAACGTACATCTACGAGACGTCGAAGCTTGTTGAACGATTGACAGGGGTCAGGCTTCAACCCAACAAGCCCATAATAGGAGCCAACGCATTCAAGCACGAAAGTGGAATCCATGCACATGCCGTGCTTGAGAACCCACTCACGTACGAGCCATTAACCCCTGAGCTTATAGGACGCAAGAGAACAAGCGTAGTTGAAGAAGCGATAGTTATAGGTAAGCACACAGGAGGACACTCGCTTAAGGCTAAGCTGGAACATATGGGAATATCAGTAACTGAGGAGCAAATAAAGGAAATACTGGCACGAGTAAAAGAGATTGGTGATAAAGGCAAAGCGGTCACGGACGCGGACTTAGTGGCAATAGTTGAAGACATAGTAGGCAGGGTAGCGGAGAAGGAAAGAGTTTTGAAACTTGAGGAGCTCACCGTTGTAACAGGGAAAGGCATAACACCAACAGCTACAGTGAGAATTAGGGTTGGCGACAGGGAAAAGATTGCATCAGCTATAGGTGTAGGTCCCGTGGACGCGGCATGTAACGCCCTTCAAAATGCAGTCAAAGAGTTTCAGGAGATGAACTTGGAAGAATATAACTTAGAAGCGATAACAGGTGGAACGGATGCGTTAGGCTTCGTCACAGTAAAGTTGAGGGACAAAGATGGAGCAATGTATGTAGCAAGGGCAACGGATGGAGACATAGTTATGGCGTCCGTTCAAGCGATAATTAACGCTGCGAATAAGGCATTAGTGGCGAGAGGATATAAGCATACCATGGAAGCCAAATAATTTTCTAGAAGTGCAATGTTTCTCTAAACCTATTTTCTTTTAATGGGAGACTTACCCTAACATTATTGTTGCTTGAAATGTAAGCTGCTTCTACTAGTTCTTGTGCCTCAACTCCATGCCTAAAGTCAGGGTAAACCTCTCTGTCTTCTACCACAGCCCGAAGAAAAGCGTAGTCCTCTAGATAAAAGTTTTCTCCCGTTCCATACCTAACCAGGAGAGGGGATGCTTTTAGCCCAATCCGTTTTAGGAAACCAATAAATATCGCATCCACGTTTAATTTTTCAGCCTCCCCCTTAGACTGTAAATAGGCTAGCTCACCCATCGTGCCAAGGTTTAATTGAACAAATCCTTCCTCACAGTATATTGTCAAGCTCCTTTCCGATAGACGTAGCGGCATCTTGTGCCAAACGCTAACTACTGATGCTAAAGCGCCGCACTTAAACTCCAGCGTCATGCCCACTAATCGCTCCACGTTTTTCTCCGTGTAATGGGTACATGTTGCATAAACGTACGTTGGCACCCCTAGAAGCCATCTTAGGATATCCATGTCATGTATGGAACGTTCAAGAAGAACGCCACCTCCTGAAAGCGAAGGATCACCTCTCCAGTCACTAACATAGAAACCACCAACAGGGAAAACTTGGTCGCTCCTTAAGACAGCGCTTAGCACTTCCCCCAGCCTTCCTGAAGAAATAACATCTGCAATGTAGTTTAGAGTTGGATGGAAACGGAGGACAAGGCCAATCTGAGCCTTAACATGTTTCCGCTCTGCGAAATTAAGCATTTCTTTTGCGTCAGCCAAGCTAACTGCTAAGGGGGTCTCGCATAAAACAGGCTTTCCAGCGTTCACTGCTCCCAATACATGCTCTTTATGATACTTCGTTGGTGTGCACACAAAAACGACTTCAACATCTCCATCATCCAGCATCCTGAAGCAATCAGTGTAAGATTTAGCGAAATGATAAGCCCGCGCAAAACGCATCATCTTCGGTTCATCAACGTCGCTTACCGCCCTAAAATCTATGTCTAGAATGCCAGCTTCACGTAAGCTTTTAAGTGCAACCACGTGATGCATGCCCATGAGACCGCATCCAATTATACCAACACTAACTCTCCTCAAAAACTTCACCCCCCACAAATTCTTCTTTCCAATAAAACATATAAAAAAGTTACAAGACAAACATAGAAGAATCTAAATGTCAAAAAACTGGTTGCGCCTAACATTTTTTGTTCTTTCGTTAGATTCCAGAAGAGAACTGCTACATATAGGAGACGGATTGATACTTAATACTTAATATATAGAATTTACAGGTTTTCATTTCTTCCCTTCCTTTGTCGGTTGCGTCTTCGATGGCTTCCGACACCAACCAGCAAGACGAATGTTAGACTTGAACCTCTCGCTTCATTCATTTAGAGGCAGCTAAAGGCTATTCAAAGTAAAAAAGGAACAAATGAAAAACTTAGATTAATCTAAAATGAAAACATTGCTTTAAAATCTACTAAGGGGATAAAAAGAAAAGGGATGGAATAACGAGTTATTGAGTTAGCAGGAGGCCTTCCCTGACAGGGAAAAGTTTATCTAGATTTTTTAGGGCGGATTCGGACCAAAGGGTTAGCCTTCCCGGGTGTCCTCCAGGCGCTAGCAGCTCGGCGTTAAGGTTTCTAACAAGGACTACGTCGACTCCGGGATAGTTTCTGGCAGCTTTAAATACTCCCTCATCTTTCTCAACGACTACAAGGACGCTACGTGCTTTTTTTCTTCTCCGTCCTCTCATTTTTCCTTTTCCAGCGCGTACTTTACCCATACGTCGTTTAGCGCGCAAAACGTCACTCCATAATCCAAGAGCGGTTAGTACTTCTCTGAACTCTTTAGCACTTCTCAGTTTTTGAATATCGTCCGTGACCACTAATGGTATTTCAGGTATGCTATCGATGCGGTGCCCTCTGCTCTTTACGAGCTCTGGCTTCGCTGTTGCTGCTATAGCTGAACAGGTAGCAAGCTTCTTTTCTTTTCTGTTTATTCTTTCAAGGAAGACTTTTTCGGATTTCGGTGGATGAGCCCTTCTGCCGCCTACAGCCATAGGGACGAATGCGCCTCTCCCCGCAGCCGGGTAGCGGTGGCCTTTAACTCTTGGAACCCTAGCCAGCCCGTGGCCGGTACCCCACGATTCCGCTGTTGTCCGCTTTCCTGCCATGGGATCGACACCATAAGGTTGACGTTTAACGCTTAGGATGGAGAGAACCGCGCGCTTTATGATGTCCGGCCTAATAGGTGTGAGGAAGACCCTTGGCAGAGAGATTTTTCTTATAGCTTCACCCTTAAGGTTGTAAAGGTTCACTTTGCCCGCATTCATGATTACACACCCTGCTTAGATTCCGTGCTTATGAAAGAGATCATCGGCACCTCTTCAAACTTTTTCAGCGACGGCCTTATGGGGTAGCGCATGAAAACCAAGCGTTTAGCTGGCCCGGGTACACTCCCAAGGAGTATTACATAGTCGCCTTTCACTAGGCCGTAACTTACGAATCCGCCTTTTGGATTTATGTCCTCGCCTTCATTATTAACGTTCCCTATTTTTAGGATATACTTGTTATACTCCGTTCTCTGATGGTATCCCATTTGTCCAGCGCGTGGCGTCGTGTATGGTACACGATTTGGGTGCCAAGCGCCTAGAGTTCCGACACCTCTCTTGGTTTTTCTGGATTTGTGTTGCAGAATTCGTACTCCCCAACGCTTAACTGGGCCTTGGAATCCTTTCCCTTTTGTCACAGCGATGACGTCGACGTAATCGCCCTCACTAAACACGTCTCTAATGCTAATGGTGCTAGTTGCTTGACCCAACTTGGATAAGTCTCCTCCAAGCTTCTCTACTGTGTATCCGTAAAGTTCTTCCCCCAAGAAGCGGGAAGCGTAAAGAAGAAGATCCTTGGGACCATTACCGCCTCCGACTTTTATTTCTAAAACTTCTGGCTTCTTCTTCGGAACAGACGCCAGTCTAGGCTGAGTGTGAGCTAAAACGCGTACTTCACTAATACGGTCAATGTAGGCTAATAGGCGGTCAAGATTCTTCCTGAACTTTTCCAGCCTTTCTTCTGCGCTGTACTCGAAAAGTTTCCTGCATGAGATACTTCTAGCTAAGTCCTTTGATAAGTTTGGTGACCAGACCTCGCTCAGCGTTCTCAAACCGTAAGGAGTGTTCTCGTATGCTCTAACAGCGAAAACAGTAAGTGGAGGAGTGTCTAGAACAGTTACTGGAAGAGCTAGCTCTTTCCCATAATACGGGCTAGTTTTCCTATTGTCAACTATTATGGTATGAGTCATTCCTGCCTTATAACCGGGCATGCCTAACAACGTGGTTGGTCCTGAGTATAAGGGCCAGTTTCTGACGCGAGCAACAGGTCTGCTCGCCCTACCTTTAGGCAGATATGCCAAACTTCCTCTTTTCGGAGCATGATACTTTCGATGTCCCATACGTTTCTCCCTCGAATAGTTGAATCAATAAATGATGAACATGAAGCTTTGAATTAGGGAAGACATGTTATTGAAGAGGTAATCTCCCTCCTTTACTTTTTCTTGCCTCTTTTACGTCCGGAGCTTTTCGCAGCTATTAAACCTACCTTTGCTCCAGGAGGAGCGTTTCTAGATACAGTGGTCGGCTGTCCTGGGTGCTGGTGACTTCCTCCACCATGCGGGTGAGAGACAGGGTTCATAGCTACGCCTCTTACTCTGGGCCACACCCACCCTTTCGCTTTAGCCAAGTAGTACTTCTTTCCAGCCTTGACGAAGGGCTTCTCTATGCGTCCTCCACCCGCAACTATGCCTATTGTTGCTCTACAGTTTGGGTCAAAGGCTCTAACTTTCTTTGATGGAAGAAGAACGAGCGTTTTCTCCGGAGTGTGAGAAAGAATGGTGGCATATGTTCCGGAGGAACGCACAAACTTTCCTCCATCTCCGGGGAGACCCTCTATGTTGTAAATAGGGGTTCCCTCAGGTATTCTTCCGAGAGGAAGAACGTTCCCAGCTTTTAATGAAGCGCCGGCACCAACCTCCACCTCTTGTCCTACCGCGATCCCCTCTGGGGGAAGCATAACTTGCTCCAAACCGTCTTCAAACTTTACCTTAGCAACTGGGGCTCCCCGACCCGGCTCATGAAGTAAGGCAACTATCTTACCACGTACAACAACATCACCGCTCGTAAGTCTATACTTTACTTCGCCTATACGCTTGTGGGTCGGTGCCCTAAAAGTAGGAGTACCTCTTCCTCTTCTCTGAACTAGTATTCTCTTGCCCATTAGCAGCCACCACTCATCGTCAGAATTACTTAAATTATTGTGATTGCTAACGCACTACTATTTTAAAAAGTTTTTCTTGATCTCGTACCCTGCCGCACAATTAATGGTTTTTCCTACTTGGTTTTGAAGAAGTTTGATGCAAACGATTTTATGAGAAGCATTTTTCTTTTCTGTTGTAGCTCAGGTGAACAAGTTATATGCCGCTGGGAGAGTTGCTCATTAAGAGAAAAAGCACTAAATGAGGAGGGTGAGGGCGAAAGTATTTTAACGAGTCATTAACGTTCTGTTATATAGCAAGTTAATTTTCGGAGGGGTTGGTTTTTGTCCAAGAAGAAGCGCGGCGATGAAGCTCCTCTTCCTGCGACAAGTGCAGGTCTCATAAGGTTTTTTGAGGATGAAAGTGTTGGTGTGAAGGTTAGCCCCTATGTTGTGGTTGCTATTGCGGTTTTAGTGGTAATAATTGTTGCTTTAGCATTATACTTAAGTGGTGGGGGAAGCTGGTTAAGCCGGGCGTTTTCTAGTTATGCTGGTGGCGTTTAATCTTCCTGTTGCGGGGTTTCTCGCGTTTTTTCGGGTTTTAGTACGATGTAGGGTCCTGTCTTTAACTTGCTTGCCTCTTCTTCAGACAGCTCCTCGATCGTGATTTTTTCTTGGTCTTGGGGAATTATCATTCCGTTTCCAAACGGGTCTTCTAGGATAATAGTGAAGCTTATTTGTCCTTCTATTGCCATTTGGATATTTTGTATTGCTTGCTGGCATTTCTGTGTTTGTTGGGGGGTGGTAGACCAATTCTTAAGTGTTTGCGCAACATCCAGAAAGCGGTGTAAGACGCCTTCCACGTTTGTTATGAATGGTTGAGACGCTGGACCGGGCTCTAATAACGCACCAAGCTCCGGGATTCTTATGGTGCTTGTTGTGGACCTAATGACTTTAGCTGTGAGGTCTTGTGGGTTTTTTACTTGAAAAGTAAACCTTATAGGTTTACCGAATTTCATATTTATCACGTCACTTAACTTAAAATTGCACTTTTCACATTTAACAGTTACTAGTAGCACTTCGTGAAAGAAGGGTACATCGACGCTTGTCTGAGTTATTATTGCTTTTCCACCGCAAGATGGACAAGTCGTTTCTGTTTTGACTGATTCTTTATTGTTTGACTGATTCGATGCTTGAAAGAAGTTTTTCGGCTTCATCTTTTGGATTCGCCTCCTTAAATGAGTAGACCTTAAGCGTGATTTTCCCTGTTGAAGGGTTAAGGACTGATTTAGCCATTAAAATCAGCTCTCTTCCTTCTATATCATATGCTCTCATTTTTAGTGGAGCAGCTTCATCTCCCTCCTTCTTCGCAATTTCGAACGCCTCCTTAGCCCTCATGTTTAGAAGCTTTTCGGCTTCTCTTCCTGTGAAAAGAGCCTTTGCAACGGCAGTCCCATCGTCAATTAACGCGTTGACTGTAAGAGATAACACTGGTTCGACTTTCCCGCACATAACACATAATCCATTGCCGTTTAATCTTCTACTACAAGTGGGGCATGTTTCATAAACCACTTTCTTACGCAGAAGGCGCCTTATGGTTCCTCTAACTTCGACGAACTCATCGTTCTCCAATTGAAAGAGAAATTTACGTGGAGGAGTGCTTTTTGGAGTTACCTGAAGAATTTGTTCTTCGGGAGAAATAAGCTCGATCTTTGAGAAACGGCCCACGTGAACTTCTACTTCACCCTTCATTCCCGTTTTAGTATATCCTCCCTTAATTCTCAGTATGTCGCCCGGTTCCGCGTCGATCACGTTTTCGACTTGCTCGTCCCATACAACCACTCTGACGCTTCCAGTTTCATCCATGATAACAAGAGAAGCTAGTGTGCCCGTTGTTCCATCACTCCTAGCAAACTCTTTGACATTGGAAATTTCGACGACCCTACCCTCCACATCCACCGCTGACATTCCCAGCTCTAGAGCATTCAGTTTTACTGTTCTTTTTTTGTCTTGTTCCTTGGTTGGCTTGAGAGTTATTCGCGCAAGTTTTCCCACGTGAAGTTCCACGTCGCCTTGAAGGCCTAGCTTCGTGTAGCCGCCCTCTATTCGCAGCACGTCGCCCTCTTTAGCTTCCTCTACAAGCTCAGCACTTTCATTCCAGAGAATCGCTCTCACATTCCCTGTTTCATCGGAGAGAATTACTGATTTTCTCTTTCCTTCCCCTGACTCTCTACTAAAAATAGTTGTCGGGTAGATCTTCTGTATGGTTGCTTCTACGTCTACATCCTGCATTTCGGGCACAAGGTCGCCAAGCTTAACCAATCTTTTTTCAATTACCGGATACTCTTTGTCATCGATGCCCTCTGGTTCAATCTCTAAGCTTCCTCCTTTACCTACATGAACCTCAAGTTCCCCCTTTAATCCTTCCTTAATATATCCCTTAATAACGCGTATTATCATGCCTTCTCTTATCTTCTCTTTCTCCACGAGATCAACGTGATCTCCCCATAGTACTACCCTGATATCTCCCGTCAGGTCACTCACGATCATGCTAGCGATCTTGCCTTTAACCCCCCTTTTCTCAAACTCCCTTACAGGGTAAATTCTGTTTACTCTTCCCGTGATGGTGACGCTCCGCATTTCCGGCCTTAAATCCTTTACATAAACTTTAACAGGCTTATACTCGTCTATTTCTGAAAACGCTACTCCAAGATCTCTTGCAACGAGATGTAAGGCTCCTTCATCACTAATTAAGCCACCCATCTCTTTCTTTTTCTTCTCTATAAGTTGCTGCAACTCCTTTCTCGAAACGCCAGTTCTCTTGACTACTAGGTCCACTTTTTCCTCCAGACTCAAAGGAAGCCCTCCACGTGAAAAATACCCTGTGAAATCAATACTTCAAATACTCTTTTAAGGTTCACTAACACCTTCAAGAGTGAACAACGCTCACGGTGACATAAATTGGACGAGGAAAAACTTGAAAAAGTAATAATCGAGGGGATTAGAAAAGCGGTTTCCACAGTGCCACCCGACGTTAAGTCCGCTTTAAAAGAAGCGCTGAAAAGGGAGCACGATGAGGTAGCTAAAATGCAGCTCGAAGCCATGATAGAAAACATAAGGTTAGCAGAGGAGAAAAAGTTGCCGGTATGCCAAGATACAGGCATGCTCTATTTTCATGTACGTTTACCACGAGCCGCTGATGCTAATCGAATCAGGAGAGCTATACTAGGGGCTACCATTAAGGCAACGCGTGAAGTGCCTTTAAGGCCCAATGCTGTCGACTCTATAACTGGCGAGAATAGCGGCAATAACGTTGGCGTCAACGTGCCGTGGATCGAGGTCGAGCCGAGCGATAACGACTACGTTGAAATAACAGTTTTTCCTAAAGGTGGGGGAGCTGATAATGCAAGTGTGCTAACGTTTCTTCCAGTAGGTGATGGATTAAATGAAGTTAAATCGTGCGTCCTAAAGTCGGTGCTAATGGCTGGAGGAGGACCGTGTCCTCCAGTGGTTTTGGGCATTGGCGTGGGTGGAGGAGCGTACATCGCTATGATGCTAGCTAAGATGGCGCTCATGCGCCCAATAACGGAAAGGAATAGCGACTCGAGAGTAGCACAACTGGAGAACGAAATACTTGAAGAGGTTAACAAGACGGGGATAGGGCCCATGGGACTTGGGGGAAGAACTACAGCGATAGGGGTAAACATTGAGGT
>JAHLWW010000054.1 GCA_019057715.1 Candidatus Jordarchaeum sp. JNZ_1113 | reverse complement strand
GCATACGGGACAGTGATAAGCCCCTAATGTCAACGACGGTGGCAGAACTCCCGCGACCCGGGCGGTGCACCCTTTTTTGGGTGTATTAGGGATTTCAAATCCCGGCCGGGGCGCCATTCCTTCTTGTTCGTTGGTTTATGTTTTCCTTATTTTTAAGGAATAGTGGGGTTTTTACGTAAATTATTTAAGTTTTGTGTTGGGCAAGGTTTAGGTAGGGCGGGTAGTCTAGAGCGTGGTGTGCGGGGAACTTGGTATGATTCCTCTGTTTTGGGGAATGAAACCGGGTTTGGGACCCGGAGGCCCTGGGTTCAATGCTGCAGCGTGATTTTCGCTGGGCGAGTAGATCCCAGCCCGCCCATTATGTTTCTGGATGGCTTTAAACTGGAGGGAGTTGTAAGTGAAGTTTGCGTTGAAGGGTTACATGGAGCTCAGTGATAGTATTCCTAATGAGGCGATTGGTGAGATTGAGAGGTTTTTAGGTGATGTTCGTGATGCCCTTTTCTTGAGGGGTGTTCCTCGTGGACGGGAGAGTGAGGGGGCGCGTCTAATCGGGTGGAGGGTGGAGGGTGATAGGTTCTATGTTGAAATTGAGAGTGGTAGGTATGTGCGTGCTCATGTTGCTTTTGTTAGGTTGAGAAATGCCCTGGCGGGTTTTCTTGGTTCTAAGTTTAGTGTTGGTGTTCGATCTTGTAGGGTGTTTGATTATGTTTTGGAGTTTGAACTTGAAAGAGAGCCCTTGGAGCCTGTGAGTGTTTTGTTTGCGAGGGATATCAAGTTTGACGGTAAGAAGGTTACGGTTTTCTTGGAGGAGCTGAATGACGAAGCCTTAGAGAAGAATTACCCTGACCGTGTAATAAGTCGGATTCGTGAAAAGGTTTCGAGGCAGCATGTTTCAGGTAAGGGAGAATTCACTCGCACGGTTAGACGTAATGTTAAAGGATTTGAGAGGTATAAGCTGAGTGAGGACCCAACCGAGGTGGCGGTTAAGCTTGGTTGGGTTAAAGAGTACCCTGCAGCGGGGATTTGGCAAATTATGCCGCCTATGGCGGCTTTGATTAGAGCTATGGAGGGGCTAATTGTCGACGAGGTTGCTAAACCTCTCGGGTTCCAAGAGGTTATGCTTCCACGTCTCATTCCACTTGAAGTTGAGTATAGGAAGGGGCATTTCGGAATTGCAAACGAGATTATTTGGGCTTGCCCACCAGTTTCCCGGGATCCGAAGGAGTTCGAGGAAATTATGGATTACGTCGAGATAACCGGCGGCCCCCCGCCTGCTGAAATGCTGAGAGAGAAGCTCAGACCACCCATGTATGGTCTTTCATATGCTCAGTGTGAGCCCTTCTACGAGATGTTTCATGGGGAGATAGTGGACTTGGACCTTTTAGAGAAGGAGCCAATTATGCTTTTTGATAGAAATGGACCGACGTACCGGTGGGAAAGCGGGGGGCTTAGGGGGCTTGAGAGGCTTAATGAGTTTCACAGGGTGGAGCTTGTTTTCCTTTCAACGCCTGAGAAATGTGTTGAGATAAGGAACGCTATACTTGAGAGGGCGGAAAAAGTTGTTGGCGAGATTCTGGATCTAGATTATAGAGTGGACGCTACTACTGCCGTGTATCTTGAACATGCAGGAAAGACCGAGGAGAGAAAGGAGGAAGAGGACTTGGTTAAAACATATGACTTAACTGTTCTCTTGCCTTTCCAGACAAAAAGCAGGCCTGAAGCTGAACTTGAAGTGGCAAGTTTCCACGTTCACACGGATTTTTATGCCAAACGATTTAGTTTCAAGGATAAGAAAAGAAGGACAGTCTTTACCGGGTGTGCTGGACTTGGCCCTTCAAGGTTTGCTTACGTTTTCTTAGTGAGGTATGGATTTGACTTTGAAGGATGGCCTTCTGAGGTCAAAGGATACATAGGGGACAAGCTTCCTGAGCCGCCACACATGCTGACATGGCCGAAGAGGTAATAGGCAAAAATAACTTGGCCACCAACATTCTTCCTCCATTATTTTGAAGGAAAACACCACAACGCCTGAAGGAATTTCTGACTTTAAGCTTCTTGAAACTTTGGAGCCGCGAGGACTTAAAGAGCCAAATGTTCCAGGTTCTCCTTTTACATTGAACTTTATTTGTTTATTCGCCTACAAATAATCTTGTTTGAAAATGTCAGTAATTAATTTAAGGAAGAAGAGAGCGAAGCCACGGAGATAGTTTTTTAAACGCCTTGAGTATTATTGCATGAAGACTTAATTTTTGGGGGGGAATAGAGAGTGGTGAAAGAGGTAAAGAAGGGAAGTAAAAAGCTTTATGTTTGTGAGGTATGTGGCCTCAAGTATGGAGAAAAGGTATGGGCGGAAAAGTGTGAGGAGTTCTGTTTTAAACACCATTCTTGTTCACTGGAAATAACATCTCATGCCGTGCGAGATTAAATTTAATGTATTTGCATGAAGGGAGGAATAAAAACTTAGGGTTCTCTAATTAAACAACAGTTTTTTGAAGGGCTATTATTATTTAATTACGCTTGAAAATCGATGACGTGTTTTGATAAACTCCCTTACAGAAATTATCAGTCAAAAATTTATGAGGGCTGTTTTTAATAAAGTTAGATTTGATTAGAGACGGGCCTTTGACTTCTATTCCATTCTTGCATTTAAGGGTCCATCAAGTTATGCTGTTTTCGCTTAAAGTGCATCAGTTAATGTATGACACTTACTTCGAGATCCTAAATTATGAAAAAAGAAGCAAGTCTCAGGTAAGGAATTATGCTGAAACTTGCTCGCCGGCCTTTATGAGGTAACTTTAACTTGCTTCTCGAAAGTAATACCCTGCTGGCTCAGTAAAAATTGAAAAAGTTCTCGCTTTTTTCAGCGAAAGGTATTAATTATATCCTACTTTTTCCTTTCATGTTTATCCCTTCTTCACGTTAAAAGTTTAAACGGGAAGCCAGTTTTCTTCAGTATTTGTTTGAGTTTTGCTAAGTACTTACTCGATATAGATGCCAGGCTTTAATGGTTCAGCAACTTTAGCCTTTTCATGCGTTGATCTTTCGGCGAGTGAGACCTCGACCTCCGCTTCAAATTCTCGCCCAATGAATGATAAAGCGGACTTTATAGCGTCTAGTTCTTCCTCTTGCGTGAGGATTACTGGTGGAAGCTCCTTCATTAGTTTTTCCGCGTACTTCACAGCCTCCTTACCGTGCACTCTAACTTCTGGGGTCTGCATCACGCGTTTTACTAGTCCTTCTTTTTCTTTAACGGCTTCTTCTAGTACTCTGTATTTCCAGCGTGGAGCAACAAACAGAAGGATGCGAGTCGGCTTTTTACCCGTCACATTTATGATTTCTCTTATGTCGTTTACGAGATTCTCAAGTAATGCTTCCTTTCCTTCTACCACATCGTTGAAGTATTTCTCGTCGTATTCAGGCCATTTTTCGGTAACTATAAGAGTTTTTTCCCCCATTTTTTCCCATAACTCCTCACATAAGTGAGGTACAACTGGAGCCAGCAGGAGAACCATTGTTTTTACGGCTTCCCTGAGTATGTCACCGTATTCGTTTGTCCGCCTCATGTACCATCTTAAGTCGTTCCATATATTGAAAAGACACTCTTGTATGGCGGACCTAGTTTTTAGGGATTCGTAATTTTCGGTTGCAGCTTTTATTCTTCGGTGTAGCCGGCTTCTAAGCCATCTGTCTATCTCCCTATCAAGAGGTTTTGTTGGTGGGAGGTTGACGACGAAGTCGTATAACGCTTCAAGGCGTCTTTTGAGCCCTTGAACTTCCTTATCTCGCCAGTCGGGGTCGTTTAATTCCTCAGCAGCATAAGCCAGCCCGATTCTCGTGACGTCAGCACCATACTTGTTTAACGCTTCACGCATTGTGATGAAGTTCCCCTTAGACTTAGACATTTTTTCTCCTTCAACTCGTATCATACCGTTGACTCCTATTTTGCGAGGCCACTTATCTTCAGGCCAGATCGCCACATGATGAAACAGGAAGAATGTGAGATGATTAAAAACTAGTTCCTTGGCGGAAACTCTTAGTTCCACAGGGTACCAATACTCGAACTCATCACGCATAGTTTCTAGAAGCGCCTCATCAAGCCCGCTCTTGGATGCAACTTCCTCTAAGCTCCCCTCACCGAGAAAAACATAGTTGAAAACTTCAGGCGTAAGTTTGCTCGCATCTATATTAAAGAGGTTAAAGTACTTTGCTAAAGTATAGAAGGCCATGTATATCGTCGAGTCAGAGAGAGTCTCGACTATCCATTCACGATCCCATGGCAGACGGGTCCCTAACCCGGTCTTGCGGACGCATGCCTTGTCCTCAAGCCATTCGATAGTACTCTCAAAGGCGTTCCTTGCTTCTTCGGGAAGGATTACCATCATCCTCAGTAGGCGGTAAACTTTCTCCTTCCACTCTGGGTCAGAATACCTTAGAAACCACTGGTTCTCAAGTATCTTAACTATGCACTTAGTATTGCATCGACATATGACCGTGTCGGCGCACTCATACATAACGTCGGCCTTATTTTCAGTTATAAGGTCATCAACTAGGACACGTTTAACAGACCTAACAGGCATTCCACTATATTTGCCTGCGTTCTCATTAAGTACGCCTTTATGGAATTCTTTTTTGTATATTTCCTTGGTGAGCTCC
The DNA here is from genome assembly GCA_019057715.1 of Candidatus Jordarchaeum sp. JNZ_1113. Lineage (GTDB taxonomy): Archaea > Asgardarchaeota > Jordiarchaeia > Jordiarchaeales > Freyrarchaeaceae > DTBI01. The sequence continues at coordinate 5,721 of JAHLWW010000054.1, read as the reverse complement.
TCAAGCCTCGGGTCAAGCTGGTTTGTCACACCAGCATTATCGACAGCTTCTACTGCAGGATTTTCCCCTAAGCCCTCTGTTCTTATCAGGCTTATGGGTTTCAATTCTTTAACTACATCCACGGAAACATTATACTTATTGAGAAGCGCAGGGTTAGACCTTAACTCCTTTATTGCAGCCCAGTCATATGGAGCATGGCTAGGTACGCTCATAACCACTCCGGAAGCGTTGCTAGGATTAACGAAGAGTGCTGGAAGAATTGGCACTTTGTTGCCTAAAACAATATTCTTACAGAGTTTTCCTACAAGGAAGCTTCCTTTAAACGATTCAAGAACCTCAACTTGTTTCCCTTGTGCTCTAAGTTTGGGAACGGCATCTTCGCTCACAATCCAAAACTCGTTATTACACTTAGCTCGGACATATGTTGCATCCGGGTTAACCCACATGTTGGTAACACCGAACACCGTTTCAGGCCTTAATGTCGCAGCCATCAAGAAAGCGCCATCCAGTTCAAACTTCAACAAAACGAACTCAACATAAGAGACGCCTTCCCCCACGAGGCGGTCATGGTCACCTGTTGGACTTTCACAATTGGGACACCAGATAACGGGGTGCGTTCCAAGGGAAACGTATCCCCGTTCTCTCAGCTTAAGATACTGCCACTCGATAAAGCGGTTATAACATGGGTCTATTGTTGTGAACTGACGCCGCCAATCAACAGAGAAACCAATCCGCGTAACGTCTTCTATCGCTTCACGTCGGTAATACTCAACAATGTAACGAGGATCCTTAAACTTCTCAATCTCCTCCTCTGGTACACCACCCCTCACCAAAATTCTAATCTGTTCTTTATCGCCTTTGCGAACTCTTTCAGCCACTCCAACTATAGGTTCACCTGTTGCGTGAAAAGCGAATGGAAAAAGAACGTTAAAACCCTGCATTCTTTTAACACGAGCATAGATATCAGCCTTTAAACAAGTAAAAGCATGTCCCAAGTGGAGACGACCATTAAGGTACGGGTAAGGGAAGGTTACAAGCAAACCTTTCTCTTTTTTCCCGGTTCTTTTACCTTTTGGCACTGGGTCGGCTTCAAAAACTTTGGATTCAGCCCAGCGCCTCTGCCATTTTTCCTCTATGCGGTTCCAGTCTACCTCCATTGTTGGGCACCTCTCTAGAGGAGGCTATTTAGAGAGTAAGATGCAAGGTAAATAAGTATTTTCACCAAGATGAATAAATACACGTTACAGTCGTTTTTTATTATACTTTTGGGGGGTTCATTTTTCCTCATCAACTGCTTAATAACTAGAAAAGCTTTTTAGCGGTTTGTATTCGATGGTCTCACGGAGAAATTCCCCCTCATAGGTTCTCGGGTGTTTAAAATGGGTAGAGTGAAACTCTCGGAAGAAGAGAAGACTGTTGTCAAGGAAGTCATGGACGAACTAGGGATAAGTGGCGGAAGAATTAAGATGCTTGTCGAGGCTGTAGGCGTTAGGACAGGCTTTGATAAGAAGAAGATGCGAGTAGCTGTTAAGCGTGCACTAGTTGGGGGAGAACCCACCGTTAAGAAGAAATGAAGAAAGGAATGCTAATTGGAGGTGATTAAAAAAGATGGCTGAAAAGGAGAGAAAAGCAGAGGAACCGGTTATTGGCGTCTACGTGTGCAAGTGAGGAGTAAACATTGGCGGGGTCATAGATGCCGAGGCAGTGGCGGAATACGCAAGTAAGCTACCAAACGTTAAGGTTGCGAAGACATACTCGTTCTTCTGCTCCGACCCAGGACAAAAGATGATAAAGGAAGACATCGAAACGCAAGGGATTAACAGAGTTGTAGTCGCAGCCTGTACGCCCAAAATACACGAGCCAACATACAGAGCGTTGCTACAATCAGCGGGACTTAGCCCATACTACCTTGAGATGGTAAACTTAAGAGAGCATTGCTCTTGGGTTCACATGACAGATCCACAGTCGGCGACTGAGAAGGCCAAGAAGCTTGTGGCTGCAGGGGTGGCGAGAGCTAGACTGCTCGAAGACGTACCCCAGAAGAGGTTGCCCGTCGAACCTGCCGTCATGGTTATAGGTGGAGGCATTGCTGGAATAAGTGCTGCTCTGAGTGTTGCAAATCACGGAGTAAAAGTTTACCTTGTGGAGAAGGAGGCGACCATTGGAGGGCTGGCAGTCCGCTTAGACAGGACTTTTCCAACAGATGACTGCGCCATCTGAATACTTGCGCCGAAAATGGTTGAGGCTGCCAAGCACCCTAACATCAAAATATTCTCTTACACAGAGGTCTTGGACGTTAAGGGAGTACCGGGATCATACAATGTGAAGCTTCTTAAGAAGCCGAGATACGTTGATGAGAAAAAGTGCACAGGGTGCGGCAGCTGCACAGAAGTGTGCCCCGTAGCTGTACCTGACGAGTTTAACTATGGACTGGGCTACAGGAAGGCGATCTACATACCCTTCCCCCAGGCTGTGCCCAAAGTTGCGCTAATATCAATGGACGACTGCATCCAATGCAAGTCCTGCCAGAAGGAGTGCAAGGCGGGAGCAATAGATTACGAGCAGAAACCAGAAGAAATAGAGTTGACCGTTGGAAGCATAATAGTTGCAACGGGATTTGAGATCTACGACATAGCTAAACATGGCGACTACGGTTACGGACGGTTCGAGAACGTCATAACTCAAATAGAACTGGAAAGAATGCTAAGCCCCACAGGACCCACCGGAGGAAAGGTCGTTAGGGTCTCGGATGGAGAGCACCCGAAGCGTATAGCGATGATACAGTGTGTTGGGTCAAGGGACGTGAAGAGGAACCCCTACTGCTCAGAGGTTTGCTGCATGGTCGCCGTTAAGAACGCCAAGATCATAAAACAGGAAAGCCCTGACACTGAAGTGATCATCTTCTACATGGATATCAGAGGAATAGACGAGGGGCATGAAGAGTACTACTTGGCGACGCGCGAATATGGAGTAATGTTTGTAAGAGGAAGAGTGGCAGAGGTTATAGAGGACCCGGAAACCAAGAACCTTAAGCTTCTCGTCGAAAATACTCTCACTGGAGAACTGCTGGAGACAGAAGTAGATCTGTTGGTGCTTTCAGCCGCTGTAGTACCCTCTGAGGGCACGAGGAAAATAGCACAGATCCTAGGGCTTAATAAGAGGCCAAGTGGCTTCCTAGCACCGCAACACGTGGCACTAAATCCGCAGGAAACAAAAAGTCCGGGGATATACATCTGCGGAGCAGCATTGGGGCCGAAAAACATACCTTATGCTGTTTCGAGCGCTAGGGCAGCAGCAGCTGCAGCTACCGCATGGACGCTTTCAGGAGAAGTTGCCGTTGAAATGATGATCCCAGAGGTTAATGAGGAGCTATGCGTCGGTTGCAGAAGATGTGAAAGAACATGTCCTTTCGGAGCCATAAAGGTCGTGGAGGGAAAAGCAGTGGTTAGCGAGGTACAGTGTAAGGGGTGCGGTTCATGCGTCGCTTCATGTCCAGCTCATGCTTTAGACATGCGTTACTACAGGGATAGGCAAATCATAGAGGAGATAAAGGCGGCGATCAAATCACGCTAGCTGAATGGGTCTTGGCCGATGAACACGCTGGAGAAAGCTCAAAGCCCAGCGTGGAAGGCTCTGGCTAGCGGCCAGATGACCCATCTGCTTCTCTTATTCTTCACTGTAGATGTTTTTGAGGAGTAAATGTTTTATAATACCGTTTGAAACAGTCCACCGAGGTGTTGTTAGTATGCCCACGCCACGCTTCAGCATAGTGTCTTTCTGTTGCTGGAAGTGAGGCTATGGTGCCAGCGACTTGACAGGAGTTTCTAGGGTTCAGTATGACCCTTCAGTAATTATAGTGAGAGTGAAGTGCACTGGTAGAGTCGACGTTAAACATATACTGGAAGCGATAAGGCAAGGCGCTGACGGCGTCATGGTCGTTGGTTGACACGTCGGCGAATGCGACTTTGGAGATGGGAACGTGAAGGCACGACAACGCGTGGAGTTCGCGAAAAAAGTTCTTGACAAGGTCGGTCTTGGAGGAGACAGGGTCAACATGTATAACGTTTCAGCGGCTGAAATCGGTAGGTTCAGGGACGCCATAATGGATATGGTTGAAAAACTGGAGAAAATCGGTCCAAACCCATTGAGGAACAACGAGTAACCGATGAAAAAGGATTAGTGGGAATGATCCTCAGGCCTAAAGTTAAGTGTCTGAGGTGACTGGCCCTCGTAAGCGGTGGGCCAAATCAAAAATAAATGATAAAGCATTACTTGTTGAGAAATAAGTGAGGCGATCTGACGTGTTGCGGTTTAGCTTTAGTTGCGGAGGGTGCCTGGCTTGAGTGAACTTAGGAGAAGAGTTGATGCTATTACGGAGGCTGCGGACAGCTTTAGGGTAAGAGCGTTTTTCACTGGAGAAAAAGAGATAGTAGAGGCAGGGAAGTTTTCTAAGGGAGAGTACGAAAGATACTTGGATTACTTGCTAGAAGACGAGTTTAGGAGACGGCTTGTGCTCGGAGTTATAAGAGAAGGAGAGGGACTAACAATAGAAGAGATAGCTCATAGAACAGGGTTTTCCAAGCTTGAAGTGGCTAGGCATGTTAATGCGTTAAGATACGAAGAATTAGTCGAATGTAAAGATGACGGACTCGTAATTACCAGGAAGGAAGAACAGCGAAAAGTGCCTTATGAGAAAATAAAGTTCATTGTTGAAGAGGGATTATGCACTGGGTGCGGTGGATGCATTGCGGCTTGCCCGGTTTACGCCATAACTTTCATTGATGAGAAGCCTGTGATAGATGAAGGCAAATGTATAGGTTGCGGTATTTGCAACATTCACTGCCCTAGAACATTCTTCCCCATAAGCATGATTAGGGAAAGCTTGAAGGGCAGCCCTGTCAACGTGGAAACAGAGGGCGTATCGTTCTTTAGGCAAGCTTACACTGCACAGACGGCCAAGGAGAAAGTGAAGCAGGTTTGCCAAGACGGAGGAATAGTGACTTCCATTCTAGCATATCTTTTCGATAAGGGAATGATAGACTGCGCTATAGGCGTCAGAAAGGCGGATGAATATTGGAGGACGCAGGCAACGTTAGTTACTAACTTAGAGGAGCTACTTGGAATTGCAGGAACTAAGTATACGGTGACTCCTTCAGTTTCCTTGTTGGAGGAAGTTAAGAGAAGGGGCTTTAGAAGAGTTGCTGTTGTTGGGGTTCCTTGCCAGATACATACTGTTAGAAAAGCTGAGGCTTACTCCTCTGAGCTCTTGTCGTCCCTTGGAGAGATTGTAGCTTTAATAGGGATTTTCTGCATGGAAAACTTCGGGTACATTGCCCTTAGAGAAATAGTTGAAAACCGTCTCGGCGTTAAACTCGAAGATGTTGCTAAGTTTAACATAGATAAAGGAAAGTTCTTTGCCCACACTAAAAATGGTGAAGAAAGATCGATACCAGTTAAAGAGATATCCATGTTAGCGAGGCATGCATGCCACTACTGCCCCGACTTAACTAATGAGTTAGCAGACATATCTGTTGGGTCTATAGGATCTTCGAAGGGATGGTCAACAGTGCTGGTAAGGACTAAGCGAGGGGAAGAAATATTTGAAGGAGCTTTAAGGGAGGGCTATGTAACCGCTAATCCGCTTCCGGACGCCAGCATGGAGCTACTTCAGAAGCTGGCCAAGGGAAAAAGAAAGAGAAATCTTGAAGCATTAAGCGAGAG
>JAHLWW010000053.1 GCA_019057715.1 Candidatus Jordarchaeum sp. JNZ_1113 | reverse complement strand
TAATATTCCTTTTTTCATTATATTACTCTGTTTGGAGAGTGTTGGAAAAAGGGTGGGGAACGAGGGAAGGTGGGCATATTGTCGGAGGTTAAATTGTCCAATACGTTCTACGAGGTTAAAATGTTCTATGACAAAGATAGTCCATGGGTTAAGCCTGAGCGCCCTTGGAGTAAGTGGTATGGGAAAAATTACCGTATTAAGTGGTATAATCGGCCGGAAGGCGAAGTGGTGAGTATTCCCAGAACAGTGGAGTACCCAGAGATTCCCATACATGTTTTTGGTCGTGAGGCTGCTGAGAACTTTCCAAATAACGTCGCCATATACTACGTTCCAGAGGAGCGAAAGTACACTTACCGTGAGCTAATGTATTGGAGCGACAGGATCGCTGCTGGGTTAAGCGACCTAGGTGTAGGAAAGGGCGACGCTGTTGGCGTCTACATGGCGAATTGCCCCGAGTTCGTCTTCTCCCTTTATGGGATCACGCAGACGGGAGCGGCGGTAATCCCGATAAACCCGTTGCTGAAAGCCCCAGACATCGTGCATATAGCTAAGGACAGCGGTATACTTAAGGCTGTGATATGCACGTCCGAGATATACCCTGAGGTTGAAAAGGCAAGGGATGAAGTGGGGATTGACGAAGTAATAGTGGTAGGCGAAGCTAAGCAGGGAACGATAAGCTACAAGGAGTTCGTCGAGAAGTACCCGCCTAAGCCTCCAGACATTGAAATAAAACCTAAAGAGGACCTATGCGCCCTAATGTATACCGGTGGAACCACAGGGCTACCTAAAGGCGTAATGCTAACCCACTATAATATCGTTGTAAACGTTCTTCAGTCATACCTTGCAAATACCGGCAACCGTACGGCTGAGGTACTTGGCAAAGGCGTCATAGCGGCTGTTCTGCCTATGTGCCACGTTTTCGGCTTCACAATGGTTCAGGGCTACATATTTGCCAAGAGCATGATGATAATGTACCGTGGCTTCGACCCGGAGCTGGTCATGAAACACATAGAGCAGTATAAGTGTACCACTTTCATAGGAATACCGTTAATGTATCACGTAATGATAAACCATCCAAGCTTTGGAAAGTACGACTTGTCTTCCTTGTCTCTTTCTGTTTCGGGTGCAGACTCGCTGCCAGCCCACCTTTCGGAGAAATGGAAAGAAAAAGTCGGAGAACGCGTCGGTCAAGGATATGGGCTTTCGGAGGCAAGCCCCGTCACACATAGTCAGCCTGTTTGGCTCCCAAAAATAAGTGACAGCATAGGCATACCTATACTTGACACTGATGCGAAAGTAGTAGACCCGGATACAGGAGACGAATTGCCACCGGGGCAAGTCGGTGAGCTGGTCGTCAAAGGACCGCAGGTTATGAAAGGATACTGGAAGCAGCCCGAGAAGACCAAGGAGGTTCTCAGCGAGGATGGTTGGCTCAGGACGGGGGACTTGGCGCGAATGGACGAAAACGGCTACTTTTACATCGTGGGAAGGACTAAGGACATGATAAAGTACAAGGGTTACAAGGTAATGCCTGAGGACGTGGAAAGAGAGCTCTACAAGCACCCCGCAGTTCTCGAGTGCGCCGTAATAGGCGTGCCAGACCCACAGGTTGGCGAAACAATAAAGGCATTCATCGTCCTACGGCCAGAGTACAGAGGAAAGGTGAGCGAGGAGGACATTATAAAGTGGGCTAAGGAAAACATGGCGGGCTACAAGTGGCCGAGAAAAGTTGAGTTCGTGACGCAGATCCCACGCACACCAGTAGGAAAACTCTTCAGAAGAAAACTCAGAGAACTAGAAGCACAAAAAGCAGGATAGGCAGCTTCACGCCCTAACATTATTTTTCCTCCACTTCAGAGCTGCCTAACTTCTGTTAAATCTAATCCTCTAAAATTGTTGCTCAAGTGAATCGTGTCTTTAATTGGAAACTATGCTTTTCGCTTGCGTGTCTTGTTTTTGTTTGTCTCATCAACCTACTTCAGAGCCCTGAAGCTACTACCTTTTTTTGGGGTATGGTTCCACGTCTATTATTATGTTCTCAACTGATGGGAGGTTACGGATGATGTAGTCCTTCAGCTCGGAGGAAATCTCGTATGCTTCCCCTAGAGGCATAGAGCCGTCCACGTAAATGGTGATATATATGTTTGACTCTCCGTCGTAGTTTTTAACTTCAACTTCGTATTTTGGGAACTTCACACTGAATGACTCCACGGCCTCCCTAACTTTTCCGACGAGCTCCTCGCTAACCACGCTTTCACTAGACTTGACAACATCTTCTTCAAGCGCCTCAAGGTGTACGTTCACTTCCTCCACGTTTGGTATCTCACTCTTCACGATCTCTTCGAACCTGTTTGCGTGCTCACTTGCATCTTCAACGCTAACGTCAGATGGAACTTCCAAGTGCACATCGATATGAAGTCTATCGTTAATGCTTCTAACCGTTAATCCATGAATGCTGAACCCCTCCTCTACAGCAAGGTCTCTTATACGGTCGATCATGCGCCTCGGAGACCTGTGTGGGTCAGTGTCTATCACCACGTCAGCCCCTGGAAGCAGTTTCAGAATCTTTTTCTCCACCTCTGAAGCAACTCTGCTGGCTCTCGCCAGCGACAGTGAGGGGTCTAGGAGAATAGTCACGTCGACGAAGTATTTGTTACCGGATCGCCTAACCCTAACTCTCTCACACTCCCTAACACCCCTAACCGTATAGATCACCTTTTTCAGCTGATCTGCGACGCCCTTTGGAGCCCTGTCAAGCAATACTTCCACAGCACTCCTGCTAATCTTCAGGCTTGCACGCATTACAAGTCCTGCGACCACCATCGCTGCAACAGCGTCGCCAAAGCCGATCACTTCCACGCCCCATAACTGAGAGAGACGGGTGAGCGATAAGCCAATCAGCACTATGGCGGAGGACCATATGTCCGTGGCAAAGTTGAGGGCGCCCGCCTCAAACACTTGGCTCCCATAAATCTCAGCTGTCCTCGAAAGAAGTCGAGAAAAAACGTAACTCACAACCATGGAAACCACCATAACCAGAAAAGCCCAGACGTTGACCTCCACACTCACATCCTTGAAGAAAAGGCGCTGGACAGCCTCATAGAAAATCCACACGGAAGTGGACATAAGCAGTAGCGACACGAGAAAAGCTGAAAAGTTCTCCACTTTACCTCTGCCATAATGATATTCGTAGTCGGCGGGACGATTTGCAACCCTAACAGTCAAGAAGATCACAAGCATTGCCACTAAGTCCAGTATGGAGTCGAGCGCTCCAGAAATGAGGCTAAGGCTCTGCGTAAATAATCCTACCCCAAGCTTCATCAGGGTCAGAGACGTGACGGCGACCACAGAAAGAACTGAAACCGTCTTCTGGCTCAGCCTAGAGAAAAAGTATAAATCACCTTCACCCATCCGCATCCGCCACTTAATTCCAGCAACATCAAATACTTGCACTTATCATTCTTTAAAAAACTAACCACCAGAAAACCGCCTTTTTATTTAAGTCAAACTAGTTAGTTTCAGCGTCTCTGGATTTCTCCGATCTCCTCCAGCACCTTTGAAGCAACCCAACGTACATCCCAATTTTCATCTCTCAATGCCTTAACGAGTTGATCTATTGCTTTTGCGTCCCCGATTTTTCCTAGTGCTTCTGCCGCCGCCCTGCGTACTCCCTCACTCTTATCCCTCAACGCTGCTGCAAGAAGCTCTATTGCTTTTGCGTCCCCGATTTTTCCTAGTGCTTCTGCCGCCGCCCTGCGTACTCCCTCACTCTTATCCCTCAACGCTGCTGCAAGCGGCTCAACAACCATCGCGTCCCCAGTATTCCCCAGCGCCAGAGCCGCCGCTCTACGCACACTTTCATTCCTATCATTTAGCGCTGCCATTAATGGCCTAATTACTCTCACATCTCTGATCTTCCCTAGTGCTTCTGCCACTGCTCTTCGTACATCCCAGTTTTCATCGTTCAGCGCCATTACTAGTGGCTCGACTGCTCGTACATCACCGATCATTCCCAAAGCTTCCGCCGCTGCCCTACGAACATCCCAATTCTCACTCCGTAGCATCGCGGTGAGTGGACCAACAGCCCTTGTATCCCTAATCATTCCCAGCGCCAAAGCAGCGGCCATACGAACATTCTCATTTTCATCCCGTAGTGTTGCTATGAGCGGCTCAACCGCCCTCGCGTCTCTTATCTCTCCCAGCGCTAGGGCTGCCGCCCTTCTCACGCTATCACTTTCATCCCGTAGTGTTGCTATGAGCGGCTCAACCGCCCTCGCGTCTCTTATCTCTCCCAGCGCTAGGGCTGCCGCCTTCCTCACCTCCCAGTTTTCATCTTTTAATGCAGCGGAGAGCGATTCAGTAGCTTGTGCATTCCCGATCATTCCTAACGCTAAAGCTGCGGCTACGCGTACATCCTGGTTTTCGTCTCGTAGTAGTTCGGCGAGTGGCTTTACCGCGGAAACGTCTTTGATTAAGCTGAGCGCTAAGGCCGCTCTTCCACGGACCTCTGGATGCTTATCCCTCAATGCCTTAATGAGACCACTAACGTCACGTCGCTCCTCCATCTTCCTAATGTCTGGTTTACCGAAAAGAGGCACACTCACCCCTCCTCCTGTATTTTCCTATATTTTTTTGGGTTTTATTATTTCTTTTGGAGATCATGAGCGTCGAGTCCCTAAATGCCTTTAAGAATGCCTTCAAAAAACTTGCTGGTTTGACTGTTTAATAAGTGTGGTGCTACTCAATATGTAATCTTCGCGAACTATGTAGCCTTATCTTATTTTGGAAGTGCTTTTTCACATCATTAAGTTCCGGGTAGGCGGCTTGTTAATGTGGCACCGTCCTCAATAGGAGACCTTTCAAAAACTGGTGACTTAGCAAAGGGGGGTTGCCGTGTTACGTTAAAGCTGAGGTCATCGTTTTCCGTTAATCCTTATGAGTTCTCTTTCCGTTACTATGAAGTCTACTGGTGTGTCGTGTGGCTCCATGAGGTGAGAAATATCTTCGAGAACCTGAATTGAGTGAACTAGTGTTCCGACGATTATTTCTGGGTTAATCCTTCTAAGGTACGCGATCTCCCTGTCCCCATATCCTGAACCTTTCCCCACACGGTTTCCATTCAGGTCCACGGCGACGCTGCCGATTACCGCTACTTCAACAGTGCAGTCTAGTGGGCGTCCCAGAGAAATCAGGTGTCTTATTGATACTTTGCTTGGGTTGCTTCCAGCGTCGAGAACCTTAAACTCCTTCATGTGAGGAGTAGCATAAGCTAGACTTTTCCCGTCAGCGAGCACCATGCTCCTTAATGGTTTAAGGGCAGCGTCCGGACCAGCAAACACACATTTCGCCTCACGGTACTCTTCAAGCTTCCTAACGTTGCGAGCCGCAGAAACCGCTCCTTTAAAGTTCGGGATCCTGCCATGGGGAGGTAGTGGAAAGACGGCGACGCCTCTAGACACCATTAAATCCCATATGTAGTAGCGTAACTCCTCCTTACTCCTCATCAAGGTCATTGTTAATCCTCCACAGGTCAGCGTGAATTAAAGGAAGAGCTGAAAAAAGGGAGCCATAAGCTTCCCAAAGTGGCTCTTACTCCACAGTCTCTTGTCATCTTTTCTTCGCCTTCACAAAGGATAACCTGAATATCTGTATCCTCGTGAAGCCCGCCTCCTTAAGCATATCCTTAAATTCCTTGACGGTGAACCCCCTATATCCTCCAGCTAGGGCATAGAACACGTCTTGAGCTGTTACCTCCTCCCGCTCCTTTAGAGGAATGCCAACTAGGAGAATACCCTTCCTTTTTAGAACCCTCGAGAACTCCTCGATTAAGCGATGCGCACTACTATACCATTGTAGCACTTGGAACGTGTATACCACATCTACTGACGAGTCATCGAGAGGAAACGGCTCCCTCAGGTAGGGGTCAAGGGTTACGAAGGAAATGTTCTCTAGCTCGAAAAGCCTCCTGATCTCTCCATCCTTGTTGACCTCCTTTTGCATACACTCGTCAACCACTTGCGGGTAAAAGTCCGCCGCTATGAGTCTACAGTCGTACCCAAGATGCTCAAGTATAAGAGACGGCTCAGCACCGAAACGGCATCCGACGTCAAGCACAGTCTTCCCCTTAAGTCTCCTCCCTCCTCCTAACATGAGGAGCATCTCGCGCCCCAGCCTGAATATGCTACTTTTATCATGCCAGTAGTATGTTAAAGATATTTCAGGAGATGACCTATCCTTTTCTGCTCCCCTAAGCACTTCGAGGGCAGTCTTAGGCAGGTATGTTTCAGCCGCACGATAAACTACGTCTCCGTCCTCGAAGGAGTCAATCTGGTTTTTAAGTGACTTTAATCTTTCAACTCCATCCCAGCTAACCCTGAACTTGCCTTCGTTGCGTTGCAGAACACCACCACTAACTGATACTTCCAGCAGGTTTCTAAGCAAGTCTCTCCTTCTTACTTCTCCTATAAACTCCTCAATATCCTCAAATCCTTTGGGCGTCTCTAGGAACGATAGTAATCCAATCTTCTCCATTATGAGAGTCAAGTAACTAGTGTACGTTATGTTAGCTAGTTCTTCGGCACTCCAAAGGCGCCCAAGTCCCTCTTTGGTTTTATGGTAAAGCTTAAGCTTCAAAAAAAGGGGTTCATGGGGGGTGACTCTCCTGGCTCCTTCATTCTTCTATAATTTTTATCAGGTTTAGGTTCTTGAGTAATCTGTAAGACTTTAAAAGCTTTATCAGTTCCCTCATACCGTTAGCAGAGAGGACTAAGAAGTCGACTAGTGTTTCGTACTCTACTGATGATAAGAGCTCAACGAGTTCTCCTCCAAACGGAACAGGCGACAGCGTTATGAGGTCCAAATTTATCGCGACTGTTTTACCTAAGTCGCTCATTAGCCTAGCGGCGTCCAAGGCTATGTATGCGTCGTCGGCACTAGCCTCCAACACGGACAAGAAAATCCTCTGAAAAGCCGGGTCCATGGTAACATCACCTCCTCTAAACTCTTTCATTAGGGCGGATAAGCGGTTAAAAACATCATCTTTCCACAATTCACATCTTTTTATTATGACCGCGTTGCTTCCATGAGCCAACACCCAGTACTCCTTTCCATCTACAAGATACTTCGCGTTCCGTCCGCTTTCAGCTAGGGGAAGGAAGCTTAAGGCGTCATCCCGCCAGTTCACATCGCAGTAAACTCGTTTCCTCCTGTTAACGAAGAGGGTATCAACCGACGAGTTCGGGACGGGAAAGTAGGGAGAATTCCGCCTCCAAACGGAAACTCCTTCCGGTGCTTGCACCCAAGGAACAGCCTTAACCTCCATCACGTTTCCCTTGCCGTTCAGCGAAACTTCTAAGAAGTGACTCCCATGGTCGAAGAAGAAAGAAGTTATACCCTCAGCCTCCTGAAGTAGCCCGTACTTCTCCCTGTCAATGAAGACCCTGTAATTGTAGTCTTCCTTGCATTCCGGACAGAAGACGGTGAATGAAAGCTGAAATGTTTCCCCCATGGGATCACGCTCTCAGAGAACGCAGGCTCGCTAAGACTAACCTTCCGTCACAAATTAATAAACTTACCTCTCAGAGACAACTTCCATCATAAAAAAGCAACATTCATTGGGAAAATCTCAAAAAATAGGATATATAACCGAACAAAATTAAAAAGAAGTATTTTTTTAATCACTTTTTCTTAATATACATTTTGAAGACAGCTCCCTCTTCGAGGAGCCCAACCACCTCATGTCCTTCCCTCTCAGCTAACCGTTGAATATTCCTCTTTGATGGAGGGCAGTCACATATAACTTCAAGTATCTCCCCTGGCGCCATCTCCTTAAGTTTGTCCCTTACCCTCATCACCGGAACAGGGCAAACCTCGCCTTTCAAGTCAAGCCTTTGAACAACTTCCTCGCTTACCTTTTTCATCCAATATCCCTCCTAGAAGAATATCACTTGGTCGCTCTCGAGAACCCATTCAACTAGGTCACTCATTGTAGCAATTTCGACTCCGTCAACGACCTCCTCCTGCTTTAAGCCCCTAGCCTTAGCGCAAACCGAGCAAAGCCTGACCTTAACGCCCTCGTTAAGCGCCTTCATAAGCCACTCGTGAACATTAGCATACTCTGATGGGTTTTGATCCTTTTTCGCGACGTATATGCCGTCCTCTATTAAGAAAAGGTTCACTTTAATGCCCTCAACAGCGCACGTGAGAGCAAATCGGAGAGCAGTATATGGCCTCTCACGTGTATAAGGCCCGCTTCCAAGAATAACAGTGATAGTCTTGTTCTTACTCAAATTTAACCCTCCAGATATTTGTTAAGACAGAAACGCAAACTCTTATAAAAAGATAACGTTTCCTTAATTTTTATATCATTTTTTCTTATAATTCAAAGGACGAAATAATAAAGAACAGTCGACAAGTAATAGTCCAAAGAACAAGTAGATGGCCGCCAGCGCAGAAATGAAAGAATAAAAAATAACAAAAAGAAGATAATATTTATCTCGTTTTTCAATTAGGAATTTAAGAACCTGTCATGGGGGGTTAATGGATGGGCAAAAAAATTAATGTTGAAGTTAAGAAGCCTGATGTAAAGCCTCCAAACGTTCCCGTTATTCTTGCGGGGGTCATCGTTGGGTCAGCCATAGCCGCATTTCCAGTAGTTGTTCTGTTCTGCTACCTGTTATACCTCGCGTTTCCTAGCCTTCCGATATTCCTCTGGATAGCCCTATCGCCCTTCTTCTACGTTGTCGCCAAGTGGTCTTTCAACATCATACTACTGAGAGTAGTTAAATCACTGATTAAGCCAATGGAGGAAGGAGAATACGAAATGGACTTCAGCAACATCAACTTCAGGAACTGGCTCCTGAACACAAGCCTCTTCACTTTAGTAATAAGCTTCTGGGGAATGTTCCCACTAGGGCAGGCAGGTCTCGCACGTTACGTGATGAAGACTCTGGGAGCGAAGCTGGGCGAGGGAGCTGCTGCAAGCCTCATAACAGACCCGCCTCTCTTAGAGATGGGTGATGGTTCCTACGCTGGATGGGGCGCGATACTAGCGAGCCACACCATGGATGGAAAAAGGTTAAGCCTCAAAAGAGTAAGAGTTGGACGGAACGTGATGATAGGAGGCTACACTGTAGTATTTCCGGGAGCAGAAATAGGCGATGGAGCGTTGATCGGCGCCATGTCATTTGTTCCCAAGGACACGAAGATTCCGCCTAAGACGGTGTGGGCGGGGATTCCAGCGAGGCAGATTGGGATAATCGACGAAAAAGGAAACATAATAATACATAAGAGGGAGGAGGCGGAGAAATTCGCAGGATTCTAGCTTTTGATGAGCGGTGTCAGAAATGGTGGTTGATGTCAGACAGCCAGCCGGTTTGTCGGAGTTTTACCTGTGCGAGGAGTTGCAGCGTCGCATCTGGGGCACAGACAACCCTGTTCCAGCACATGTTTTAATAGCAGGACATAGAAACGGCGGCTTGCTCCTAATGGCGTTTGAAGACGGAAAGCCCGTGGGTTTCTGCTTTGGAATTACCGGAAGGGATGGAAACACCACTTATTTCTATAATCACATGCTAGGCGTGGTTGCCGAGGCGCGAAACAGGGGAGTCGGATATCTTCTCAAGCTCAAGTTGAGAGAGCACGTGCTTGACACAGGGCTCAACCTTATAAAGTGGACTTATGACCCGCTGCAGAGCAGGAACGCAGCGCTCTACATAGGGAAGCTGGGTGCCATATGCAGAAAATACGCTGTGAACTATTACGGGGAAATTAGGGACACGTTGAATGCGGGATACGAAAGTGACAGGTTCATAGCTGAGTGGTGGCTTGACTCCCTTCGAGTGCAAAGGCGGATAGAGAATGGCGGCATGCGTCTGAAGCTAAGCGACGTCGACAATAAGGCTCGTTATGCTCTGGAAAGCAGGGTTGACGGATGCGTCAGGAAGGCGGCGAAGGTGAAACTCAACTTGGAGAGCAAAATGGTCTTGGTTGAGGTTCCATGGGACATAGGGCTTGTCAAGCAGCTGAACCCGAAGTTTGCAGTTGATTGGCGGACAAAAACGAGAGTGGTCTTCCACGAGTACCTTTCAAGAGGCTACGTCGTGGTGGATTTCGCCGTGAATGAAGACGAAAAGAGGAGCTTTTACATTCTCTCAAAGGAGACCATTACAAACATAATGACCCTTTGAACCTCGGGTTTTCCAACTATTCAGGAATGTATTTTTCCCCTTTCCTTAGTTCACATGGTCAGCCGGTAGGAGTTTCTCCTTTGATTGGAAGGAACGGCAAGTTTAACGTCTAACATGTTGTTTTCACCAGCTGGTAGCGGGAGCCCTCGAGTCTGAAGATCCATGTAGACCGTGTAAAAAAGGTGGAACATACCCTTACCAAGGGAAAAGTTAATG
>JAHLWW010000052.1 GCA_019057715.1 Candidatus Jordarchaeum sp. JNZ_1113 | reverse complement strand
GAGCACTTCGCTGTTGGAGCAGCGATCTCCGGGATATCCATTGTTTGCGGCGAGAACGTTTGCGGAGTTGACCCGGAGCTCGAGCTGGACGCTAGGGGGAAAGTTAAGAAGTCACCGGACATGGACAGGAGGATAGAAGTCTACAAGAGGTATTATGAGGGTTACGGGGAGCTGCGCGTGCAGCTGAACGTTGAGGACACGAGGCTCGGAGTGGCCGAGTATGTTTCCAGCAAGCATGAGCTTGAAGCCATAGAGATCAAGTGGGGGCAGGGAGCTAAGAGCATTGGCGGCGAGATAAAGGTCAACTCGCTGGAGAGAGCGCTTGAACTCAAAAGGCGAGGCTACATTGTCTTACCTGACCCTGAGAACCCGGCTGTGCAAGAGGCTTTCAGAGAGGGTGAAATAAAGGAGTTTGAGAGGCACTCGAGGCTGGGCTTCGTAAGTAGGGAGTCTTTCTTGGAGGAGGTTGACAGACTGAGAGACCTTGGGTTTAAGAGGGTGACGCTGAAGACGGGAGCATACTCTACTGTTGACTTGGCCATGGCTTTAAGGTACGGTGCTGAGGCGAAGCTTGACCTTATAACGGTGGACGGGGCTCCGGGTGGGACTGGCATGAGCCCGTGGCCTATGATGAACGAGTGGGGCATCCCGACGTTCTACCTTGAAGCGCTGACGTATCAGTTCTGCAGGAGGCTTGAGGAGAAGGGCTTCAGGGTTCCCGACATAGCCATGGCTGGGGGCTTCTCAACGGAGGATGGGGTTTTCAAGGCGATAGCCATGGGCGCACCCTACGTGAAGGCGGTGTGCATGGGTAGAGCCCTAATGATACCGGGCATGGTGGGCAAGAACATAGGGAAGTGGATTGAGGAGGGCGACCTGCCAAAGAACGTCGCCAAGTACGGAAGCACTGTTGAGGAGATCTTCATCACTTATGAGGAACTGAGGTCCAAGTATGGAGAGGAAGTGAAAAAGATGCCGCTGGGAGCCATAGGAGTCTACACTTTCTGCCAGAAATTCAAGATTGGACTCCAGCAACTGATGGCTGGAAGCAGAAACTTCAAGCTCTCAACGGTCTCACGCAAGGACCTCATAGCTCTAACGGAGGAGGCGGCGAAAATTTCAGGAATACCATACGTAATGGAAGCATACAGGGAAGAAGCGGAAAGAATACTGGACGGAGTTTAAACTGCGAACGGTCCCCCTTTTTAGCCTCCTTTCTTAATTTTTCTACTTCATCAATAGATTTTTGGTTAAATGGTGAATGCGACGTCGAGAAGCATCATTGCTGCGAAGCCTATCATGAAGCTTGCAGTCGCTAGGTCAGGGTTTTTCTGCGACTCTGGTATTAGCTCTTCTACCGAGACGAATATCATAGCCCCAGCTGCGAGAGACATCACGTAGGGTAGTAGTGAGGATACGAGGAGCACTGTTGCCGCTCCTATAACTGCGAAGATGGGTTCGACTACTGCGGAGAGCTGACCGTAGAAGATGCTTCGCACAGTCGTGAATCCCTCAGCGCGCAGAGGCATGGATATGGCGAAGCCCTCAGGTAGGTTTTGGAGCCCTATGCCGAGCGTGAGGGCAGCGGCTGATGCGAAACTTGCCCCGTGGCTTAGAGTGGCGAAGGACAGTTCTATTGCTCCTAGAGCCATGTAGGTGAGAGCCGCGTTCAGCGTGACTGTTATGGCTCCAAAGACTACCCCGATGGCAAGCCCCTCAGGTACGTTGTGGAGCGTCACTGCTGCAACTAGCAGAATTCTTCTGCTCCACGTCACGCTTCTCCCCTCTGCCTTCTCCACTCCAAGGTGAATGTGAGGTATTGTCACGTCGAGTGCTCTTATTAGTACGCCACCCAGGAGGAATCCCGTGACGGCTGGAAGCCACGGGTTGCCTGCCTCCGCTGAGAGATCAACCGACGGGGCAAGTAGCGACCAGAAGCTGGCTGAAACCATAACTCCTGCCGCGAGCCCAAGCATGCCACTCAAAACCTTCTCAGAAATTCTTCTAAATGGGATAATTGCGAGCGCGCCCAGAGCAGTCATGAGCCAAGTGAAGACCCCCGCCAGTAGGGCATTAGTGGCGGCTCCTTCAAGCGTCAAGTGATAGAAGAACACCTTAACTCCTCCTCACACCAGCGTTACCCGGAGACGAACCCAACCTTATTAGTACACCAACCCGACGACGGACTTTTATGTGCTATTGTCGAGCGTGCATGTTAAGCTTAACCCTGCATACTTTTTCATCAGCATGGTGCCCGATTATATCATCTTCATTTCTTTGATTTCAAGAAGGCAATGGGGAGCGAAAGTTTCAATTTTTATGCCCATCTCCTTGAGCGCCGCCCCCGGAGTTATGCCGCCAACCATTGATAGACCAAACCTATCCATGGGTACTGGCACGCCGAGGACAGGCTCGTTAGGCTCGCCTACAACCAGTATTCCCCCCCACCCCTTACTTTCCAGTTTTTCAAGTGTCTCAACAACGTCTTTTCTGGCGATCGCCGGGATCTCTCTCAGGACTACCGGTAACATGCCTGACCCCGTCTCCAGGAAGCTCGTTATCGATGTCTGGTTGCTGCGCACGAAAACTTCAAGCGGTGGAATCGTCGTCCCCTCGTAGGAGATGAGCTCCACGAAGCGGATTGGTTTGTAGTTCACCGTCTGAACGAGCCCCCCATATTTGAACATCACGGGGATCCCCAAGCGGATAAGCACGCCGTCTATCGTTAGGTCGCAGACGGTGAAAAAGGCGATCTCGCCCTCTGGAACAGACACTTCATTGTATTCTTCTCCCTCATCGAGCACCTTGATGTACGGCGCTGGGAGCAGCCTTCTCTCCCAGAGAGCCTCGACTGTTTCCAGCATTCGGTCATGGGCATTCTTATCCATTAAGAAGACGTTCGTCACCACAACACCGGACCTCGACTCCGGCCTATAAGTTACGGAGTACGCCAGTGATAGGAAGTGGGTTACGACGAAGTCGAGCCTCTGAGCTGCTAGGGCTCTGCTGAGCTCCTCTAACCCCTTCGTTGTTATGGTTCTCCCGCTTCGCTCATGTCCCTCAACGAAACCCTTCTCCTCCAGCAGTTGAAGGTGGTATCTCACAGCTCTCTCACTTAAGAGAAAGCCTTTCTTCTTAAGTTCCTCCCTGATCACGGTTGACCCGACGGGCTTCCTGTACTGGCTGAGTATTCGGAGGATCTCAACTTCCTTCCTGAAGCTGTCGCCGGGCTTGAACATGCAATAGCCCCCAAGAATTCTAGCTCTCGAACGCCTTTATTACTCTTTTCACGACTTTTCAGCGCGAAAGAGCTTTTTTCATCAGTGACTGGCTCATATCTTAGCGCCGTGTTATGCCTGCTATGTAACTACGAAATTTTTCTTTTGCTTGCCACTAAGTAGTCCTTTTCGGGCGTGAAGACCTCTAAGGTCACGGTTCCACTATACCCTTTTCTTCTGAGCGTTTCAAGTGGAGTCTTGTAGTCTATGCGCCCGACTCCCAATGGAAGGTGGTCGTCTCTGCTTCCGAGGTTGTCGCTGACGTGCACATGTATTATGCGCCCATAAAGCTCCTCGATGAAGCTTAAGGGTGGATCTGAAGGCTTAATGCTCGCGTGCGCAATGTCCAGTGTGAACATTAGTTTTTTTGAGTCTAGTTGGCTGACGAGCTCCTTGAACTCTTCAACGCGCGAGAAGTAATCGGCTCCCGGCAGAACTCCCGGGGGAAGGTTCTCGACTCCCAGCGTGAAACCGTATTCCTCTGCGACGCCGAGCAACTTGCTCAAGGACTGAACGGTGTTCTTGAAGGACACTTCTCTCGGAGTTAGAGGGAACCGGAACCCTGGGTGGACGACCACGACCTCCGCCTCTATGGCGTAGGCTGCATCCATAGCCTTCAATGTCACGCTGACCGATGCCTCCCTTAGCTCGTCGTAAAAGTTTGAAATATCGACGAATGTCGGAACATGGGCGAGCCTAACAAGGTTACCCGACGAGAGGACGTCAACCAGCTCCTTTTTCCTAGCGATTATGTGGACGGGAGTTGAGGAAGGATACTCTATGGCTAGCTCGAACCCGTCAAACCCGTTCTCAACAGCAAACTTCGCCTCTTCAACCGGGTCAAAAACCGTGATGTTCTCCATACATACCTTCACGCGAGACACCACCTAACAACGTTAAAGCACAGCTTTCCTGTCGAATTCAAAATAAAAACGTTTTTGATGAAAGTAAAAAAGTAAAGATAAGAGTCTTTATAGCGTAGGCTTCTTGTCTTGCCATGGTTTGATCCTTTCGAAGGATCTCGAGGCTTGAAGGACTCCGAGGTCGTCGTGTCTCCTGCCGACTATTTGAAGCCCAACGGGTAACTTGTTCCTCGTGAAGCCGCATGGAACTGAGGCTGCTGGTTGCCCCGTGAAGTTGAAGGGATAAGTGAACGGCATCCATCCTAATGGTCCAACAGGTTTCCCGGCGATTTCGGTTGGCCCCATTCCCTCATCAAGCTTGAAAGCGGGAACCGCCGTTGTAGGTGTTAGGAGGAAGTCGTAATTCTCGAATATTTTCCTGACGGCGTCCCACAGCTCCTCCCTCTTGACGCGCACCCCCACGTAGTCCTTGAATGTCAACGTGTCTGCAAGTGGAAGGAAGCTGAGATAGAGAGGGTAAGCGACCTTCTTCCATTCCTCGAGTTTGTCCCCGACCATGGTCACAACCTCAGCTATTACTAGCGTGACAAGCTCACCCTCCATGTTCGGTATGCTTACCTTGACCTCCTCAACCTCTGCCCCAGCCTTCTCGAAGGACAACGCCGCACGCCTAGTTATTTCTTCAACCTCTGGGTCTACGGTGGCATACCCCAAGTCGGGGGAGTATGCGAACTTTCTTCCTTCAACGCCTTCCTCCAGCTTTTCAAGGTAGCTGAATCCAACAGCAGGAAGCGAAGACCTGTCGCGTTCGTCTGGTCCAGCTATGATATCCATCACTAGGGCAGCGTCAGCAACGGTTCTCGTTATTGGCCCATTGGAGACCATGTCAAGGAATACTGGCGGGTCATGGTAGCTCGGAACGCGTCCAAATGAAGGCTTAAACCCATAAACCCCGCAGAGCGCTGATGGCACTCTTATCGACCCACCACCATCGTTCCCTATTGCGACCGGGCATATCCCCGACGCCACAGCCGCCGCCGCTCCGCCACTTGACCCACCAGGCGTCCTTTCAATGTCCCAGGGGTTTCTGGTGACTCCAAAGAGAGGGTTGTCAGTTATTGGGATCAGTCCAAACTCCGGGAGGTTCGTTTTTCCGATTATTACTGCACCAGCCTTCTTCAACCTTTCAACCAGTATGGCGTCTTCTTTCGGAACGAAGTTCTCGAACATCTTTGAACCATAGGTTGTCCTCACTCCCCTCGTCAGAATGTTGTCCTTGATGGTTATGGGAACGCCGAGCATGGGGCGCTTCACACCTCTCTTGGCTTCCTCCTCCGCCCTTCTGGCCTCCCGCCTTGCTTCCTCCTCGAGCAAGGTTACCACGGCGTTTATCTTCCGATTACACTCCTCAATCCTCCTAATCACTGCCTCAACCAAGTCAACAGGGGACACCTCTCCAGCTGCTATTGCTCTGGAAAGCTCCACAGCGCTCATCCAGCATAACTCCTCACCAGACAAGCCAACCACCTCTTATAAAGGGGGTGTTAATCTAACTATTAACTTTGCGATTCAAGCTTTTCGCAGCAAAATCCTTTAAGGGAGACAAGGCGGATTTTGAATCCGTCATGTAGGAGGGAGACTTGTGGAAACCGTGATTTACCGTAAAGAAGGACACATAGTTGAGGTAATTATAAACAGACCCGAAGTTCACAACTGCATAGACCCCGAAACAAACTGGAAACTTGCTGAGGCGTGGTGCAAGTTTAGCGAGGACGATGATGCATGGGTAGCCATAGTTACCGGGGCAGGAGACGAGGCTTTCTGCACTGGGGCAGACCTCAAGAAGTGGCACAGCTACGTCCTAGAGCAGGGGGTCGGTTTCCCGAGGCGAAACGCTTACTATGGGCCGGGATTCGGGGGGTTAACTCGCGGAATCCAGATATTCAAACCCATCATAGCCGCCATAAACGGGATGTGCTACGCCGGGGGACTGGAGCTCGCCCTCGCGGCAGACATAAGGATAGCGTCTGAAAACGCGCGCTTCGGCGTCCTCAACAGGAGATGGAATGTGGGACTAGGCGATGGGGGGACTCAAAGGCTATGGAGGATTATCGGCCTCGGAAGAGCACTTGAACTTATCCTTACAGGCAAGGAGATTGACGCTTTGGAGGCCTACAAGATAGGGCTGGTCAACGAGGTTGTCCCGAAGGGGAAGGCGATGGATAAAGCAAGGGAGGTGGCTGAGGTCATATGTGGCTACCCTCAAGGCTCTATCAGGACGGATAAGGAGGCCCTCATAAGAGGGCTCGGACTCCCACTAGATGAGGGATTAAGGTTGGAGAACCTCCTCTTCTGGACGCTACTTTTCAACAAGGATTTCTTTGAGGGGCCTAGAGCATTTAAGGAGAAAAGGAAGCCAAAATATACGAACGAAACAGAGAAGCTGGGTGAAGTGCTGAGAGTGTAGCGGCAATAAGAGCAAAAGCTGCATGCCGAAAAAAGGGAACACGCTTCACTTTGGATATCACCCGTTTTATTTCCTCTTCTTTTGTGAAAAATTTTTGTCAATGAACGTTTAACCGTTAAGAAGCATGATAGGACATTTGGGGGTCGTGTCGAGCAGAAACCAACCGAGCCACGAGAGACAAGGAAACACAAGTCCCGCCAAGCGACAAGTGGAGATATAAACGAAAGCAACGCGTCATTCATCCAGAAAGAATTTGGAGATACTGTGAACAGGGCGGTCACGTATCACCTGGCAGAAAGAAAATGCGACGTTCCCCTCCCTCGAACCAAAAAAAGGAAAAGTTTTGCCTCCTTTACTTTTTGATTCCAAGTATTTTTCTTGCTTCTTCAGGGGTTGCTATTTCTCTTTGAAGCTCCCTCGCTATTCTTACAACCTTCTCTACAAGCTCCGCGTTGCTCCTAGCTAGGACCCCCTTCTCAACGTATATGTTGTCTTCCATGCCTACTCGGACGTGTCCTCCCAGTATTATGGCGGCGGCAGCCATCTCCATCTCGTATCTTCCAGGAGCACAGACAGACCACGTCCAGTTGCTGGGTATCGACTCCACACAGTAAAGGAGCGTTTTCAGGTTTGGGGACATGCAGGAGAGGCCGTCAAACATGACGAACTGCACGTGGATAGGCTCCCTGAGCGCGCCCTCGGCGACGAGCCTTTTCGCCGCATTGATCATTCCTGTGTCGTATATTTCGAGCTCCGGCTTTACTCCGTTCTCGTACATGTAGCCCGCCCACCTAGCTATCGTGTTTATAGGGTTGCCGAATATCATGTCTCTCAGCTGGGGTACACCCATGTCCTCCCAAAGATTTATGGATCCCATGTTGAGAGAGCACATCTCCTGCCCAAAGGTTGTCCTCTCCTTCATCATGTCGTCCAGCTTTCCGGGGTCAACGAATCTTCCTCCACCCGTGGTGACGTTGATTATTATATCTGAGGCCTCGCTTTCCCTAATGCCCTCAACGTATTTTTTCAGTATCGGGTTCGGGTCTAATGCGGGTCCCCCTGTTTCAGGATCCTTAGCGTGAAGATGAACTACTGATGCCCCGGCCCTCCTTACCCTGACAGTTTCCTCGACCACCTCTTCAACGGTACTGGGAACGTAAGGCGTCAAATACTTTGAAACATAGTCTCCGCCGGTTATGGCGGCCGTTATTATTAGAGGCTGCTTCTCAGCCACGCTATCCTTCCCCCAGAGAAGTGAGGAGTATCAAAAAAGAAGGAAAATCAGGGAATAAAAATGTTTTTAGAAGTCGATTGGAAAACTGTCTCCAAGCTGGAACTTCGGATGGCCACTCTGCTGCAAAGCTGACAATTAACACTTAAAATTTTCTCACTTAAGCGCGCTTAAATTTGTTGAAGCCGCTTCGAGTGATGATCACCCTATTATTCCGCACCCATTATTCCGAAACTCTTAAAAATTTTCTCGGTAAAAGTTTATTTTCCGAGAAGGCTGCTTGGTGGTTGAAATGGAGACTGCTGAGTATTGGATTAAGAGGAGGGCATCAGAGAAAAGAAAGTTCTTTGAGGGAGTAAAGCAGCAGGAGGTAGTGATTGCCGGGAAAAAGGGTAAGGTTCCGATATTCTATTACGATGCGCGGGCAGTGATGGTGGTCTTACCAGCGTCAGCCCGAAGGCTCAGGGAGTTGCTACCGGAAGTCTATGAGCCTGCAACCCTTATTCCCGGGGTTGGATTGGTTGCTATATCAGCGTTCAATTACCGTGACACGGACATTGAACCATACAACGAGCTCGCGGTAGCCATTATACTGAAGCGGCCTTATGCCGGCGGCGTCCTGAGCCAACTTAGGCGACGCGCCTTCCACGTCTACATTCATTATCTCCCAGTTGATACTGAAATTGCCTTGAGGGGGGGAGTGGATTACTACAACTACCCGAAGTTTATCGCTGAGTTCGAGTGGATGGACAAGAACGGAGAGGTATCATGCAAGTTGAGCGAGAAAGGAGAGCACATACTGACAGTCCACGGAAGGAAGATCAAAGCTAAGGGAAGCCAGATGTTAAGGTTCTACACGTACCTTTACATGGACAAGCAGCCTCAGTGGACAGAGTTTAGAGTTAACGCTGAGCAGTATGCCATGTCGTGGATGTCGAGGGGAGCGAAGGTGGAGCTTGGAGAGCACCCTGTGGCGCAGGAACTAAGAAGGACGCTACTCTCTACAAGGCCGCTCATGTACATGTACCTGCCAAAAATGCAAGCGATACTCTATGGACCAATGGCGCTATCGCCACAGCTCATGCTCGAGCTTCTAAGAAGTGTCCCAAAGGATGAGCTTAAAGCCCTTATGAGAGAAGCTTAAATAAAAATAATATTAAAGGAGGAGGCTACCCTCCTCTCGCCATTTTTGCTAGCTTGCTCATTACGGGTGCTACTTTCATTCCTAAGCTCATACCTCCCTTCATGGAGAACTTGCGCAGCATGAATCCTCTAAGTGGGTCAATGCTCCCCAGCAGCAAGCCCATTATGTTCTCCGTTGAGCCAGAGAACTCCAAGTCTGCCTTCTCCGCTAACCCCCAGCTCCCCGTAACTTTCCCGCCACTTATCTTCATGTTGACCTCTAGCGGACTATCTGTAGCCTTGAAGTTCATAGTTACGCTTCCAAGTTTTTCCATGTCGCTCTTGACGTCGGGACTCTTTTCGGCAAGGATGCTTACGCCTTCCCATACGAGGTTGGTGAATCCCTTTGCCGCCTCAGGCGCCTCCTTTACGAACCTCTTAACGTCGGATTCCTCAAGTCTCTTGATCATTCTTGGAACCAGGTTGGGTATAGCGTCCATCAGTTCCTTCACATGCCCCATCAAGGATGGAATATGCTTTGGCAACTCCTTCATGAGTTCATCGTCGGACATGACGAGCAACTTCTCTACGATATTCTTCAACTCCTCAACCATGCTTCCTCCTCCCTTCCAGCGATTTCGAAATAGAAGAAAATCCTTTAGAATATAAAAAGATTACCTCTTCCCTTTTTTGAGATTAAAACAGTCTTGTTTCCCAAACATATTCGCCTCCAGATTCTCATATTATATCCGGCTATTTGGAGTTCTGATTGCCTTTCGTCATGTTATTCATCACGACAAAACTCTCTCCAAGTATGAAGCTCTAAGCGGCCTCGTGCGGAGCAATATCTTTTAGAGCTTTTTAGCGCTTTTTCGCGAGAGATGTTTTCGAAGATTATGCCGAGGGAGGACATATGTGTGCTGTTCCCGAAAGCAGGTGGATGTGGAAGGGGGCGCTTCTACCTCTGCGTGCACTTGGAGAAGGTAGAGTGGACTAACTGGTCGGCTGGAAAGAGTGATTCCTCCATGAGGGGTGCCGGCGTTGCCCACTGGAAGTTCAGGGAACTGGAACAGACTAATAGAAGGAACGAGGTTTAATAAAAAAAATAATATAATCACGTGAACTTGAGAGGGGACTTATTTGGATGAACGGGGAACGTCGAGGTGTGCGGGAACTTAAAAATCCAGTGTGTCTGAGCTATCCCGGGGCTGAAGACCCCCGGTGCTCAAAGTAATTATGCAAATCATCTAAGCACTGATGACCTGTTTTTGGTTCGTTTTATGCCTCCAGGAACAAAAAGTTGCAGCATGCAATTAAGCAGAAGACGGATACGCATAGCTCCCACAGCGATAGCAACGCGCCAAAAATTTCCGGGTTTAAAATAACCCTCAGCTTCTCTCCTATACAGCGTGAGCCTTCACCCGTTAAAACCATAAAAAAGAAGAATAGGAAAGTTGGAATATGCGCTATTTTTAATTTAACTGCAACACGACAGGTGATATGGTGTGCTCGCCGAAAATAAACTAAGCGAAAAGTTTTTCTTTTTTACGGTCTCTGCTGTGTTTGTTGGGGGTGTGTGTTTGGGTGTGAATTTGAGGGGGGTTGCCGCTGCAGCCGCGCTCCTCACCCTAGTTG
>JAHLWW010000051.1 GCA_019057715.1 Candidatus Jordarchaeum sp. JNZ_1113 | reverse complement strand
ACTTGGAAAGCTACCTAGATGGGACAACTACAAGGACCTCATCGGATATGAACGGATAATCTTCGACGCCACAGACACCACAGCAGTCATATACATGAAAGACTAAGAATGAACGCTTAAACCCCCCTTTTTTGTTACTTAAATAATGGTTTAAAGTTACTAGCGGTTACCTTTGCAGAGGATGCTAGGCTTTGATGCTTTTACGGCGAAAATGAGAGTAAAATTTACTTTTTTTAGATAAAATGTTTCCGTAGATTGAGTGGTTCGTCTGGCAACGACGAATATGGGAAGGCTCCCTTAATGATTGAGTGATTTTTCAAGTCAAAGTGCAAGGTAAGTCAAGGCGACGTGTGGATAAAGAGTGGCACGTATGGTTGCCCATAAAGAGTGTTCCTCCTATGAAAAAAGCATTGTGCTTGAAAAGGAACACTGGTTTTTGGGGTTTCATGATAGAAACCGGGAGAAAATTACTGATCTTCAAGGAAGCTTTACGACTAATTTTAGTAAAGGATTTTACCCGGGGTAGCTTCCTCGTTTTCGTGGTGGTTGGTTTGGATGATTTTAGGGGGAGTAAGCCTAACAGGCTTGCGTCTGAGAGAAGCGTTTACCTTAGAAGGCACGCGTATAATCCTGTTGACTGGTATCCCTGGGGAGACGAGGCGTTCAGAAAGGCCAAGAAGGAGGACAAGCCTGTTTTCCTCTCTGTGGGATACTCTACCTGTCACTGGTGCCACGTTATGGAGAGGGAGTCATTTCAGGATCCTGAAGTGGCGAAAATGCTGAATGAAGCGTTTGTGTGCGTGAAGGTTGATAGGGAGGAGAGGCCGGACATTGATGCTGTTTACATGAAAGTTTGTCAAGCGATGACTGGGGTTGGGGGGTGGCCTCTTACCGTGATCATGACGCCCGACAAGAAGCCGTTCTTCGCCGCAACATACATTCCGAGGGAGAGCAGGTTTGGCATAATGGGTCTCAGGGAGCTTGTACCGCGGATCTTAGAAGCTTGGAGGAACAGAAGAAGAGAGGTGGAGGAAGCCGCTGACGTGGCAACTTCTATGCTTAGCGTGAAGCTTCACGCGGGAGAAGCACCGGGTGATGATGCGCTTCACAGGGCATACGAGGCTTTATCATCCTTTTTCGATGAGAGAGTTGGAGGTTTCGGGTACGCTCCGAAGTTCCCAGAGCCACATAGGCTATGCTTCCTGCTACGTTACTGGAAGCGAACTGGTGAGGGCAGAGCTCTCTCGATGGTTGAGAAAACTCTTAGGTGGATGAGGCTCGGCGGCATATACGACCATGTTGGCTTCGGCTTCCACAGGTACTCTACGGATTCAAGGTGGAGGTTCCCCCACTTCGAGAAGATGCTTTACGACCAAGCTATGATCACCATAGCTTACCTAGAAACTTTCCAGGTGACGGGGGAAGATTTTTACGCGCGGACAGCAAGGGAGGTTTTGAGCTACGTTTTGAGGACGCTTAAAAGCCCTAAAAACATTTTCTACTCGGCTGAGGACGCGGAAAGTGGCGGAGAGGAGGGAGGGTTCTACCTCTGGTCTGAGGAAGAAGTCAGAGAGGCGCTTCACGGGGAAGATGCAGACCTCGTGATGAAAATGTTCAATGTAACCAGAGAGGGAAACTTCACCGGTCCTCTAGGTGAGAGAACAGGGAAAAACGTGCTGTACTTCTCGAAGCCCATCCCGGCGCTCGCCGCAGAAGCCGGTCTACCAGTGGAAGAACTAGAGGAGATCATCGAGAAATCCAGGCTAAAGCTTTTCAGGTTCAGGGAGAGAAGAGCACACCCGGAAAAGGACACGAAGGCCCTCACAGACTGGAACGGCCTCATGATAGCGGCCCTCTCCAAAGCGTTCCAAGTGCTCGGGGACAATGAGTATCTTCAGGCTGCCCGCGAAACAGCAGACTTCATACTTGACAAGGCGCGCGGGTCTGGTGGAGAGTTATGCCACGTCTACTTTGAGGACGGACCATCAGTCAGAGGATTTCTCGACGACTACGCCTTCCTAGCGTGGGGGCTACTGGAGCTTTACGAGGCATGCTTCGAGGAGAAATACTTGGAGGAAGCCGTCACGCTCATGGATGAAGCGTTACGCCTCTTCTGGGACAGCGAGACAGGCGGATTTCACCTCGCAGCAAGCGACGCGGAGCACGTCTTAGTTAACGTGAAGGAGGGGCATGATGGACCATACCCATCCGGCAACTCTGTTGCTATGATGAACTTGCTCCGTCTCAGCCATATGACTGGCAGGGTGGATTATGAGGAGAGGGCAGAGGAAGTCATCAAAGCTTTCTCAAGGGACATCAAGAATAGACCTGAGTCATACACGCATATGCTGTCCGCACTCGATTTCGCCCTGGGCCCCACATACGAGGTGGTGGTTGCTGGGCCTAGGAGAAGCGAAGACACTGAGAGAAAGCTCAAAGCTCTACAGAAGCCTTTCATTCCAAGAAAGGTAGTCCTTTTCCACTCTTCAGAAGAGCCAAGTATAGAGCGACTGGCACCATTCACTAGCGGAATGAAGGAAATCGACGGTGAAAGCGCGATATACGTCTGTTTCGGTCACGCTTGCCAGCGTCCAACAAAAAGCCTTGACGAAGCATTAAGAGCTCTAGGCGCTTACGAAAAACGAGACTAAAGCCTCCTGAGGATCTCTCTCGCTCTCCCGATGGCGCGCACCACGTATTCCTCACTCTCTAGATGATGCCTCTCCAGGAACAATTTAATTTCCCCTTTCACTCTTTCTAAATGCCTCGCCCTCTCCTCGTCACTGACAGGCTTGTCGCCCTGAATCTTCATGCCCCCCTCAAGGAACCCCTCAGGGAAGTACCAGTCCTTGAACCAAGTGAATCCTAACTCTAAAAGCTTGTAGCCTAAGCGCGAAACTGGAGGAGGGAAGCCGCGTTCAAGCTGTTTTCTCGTCTCCCAGTCCTCCTGATACTCCACAAAAATGCTGCCCCCAGGCTCGAGGGCTCCCCCAAAGAGGGATAAAAGCGTGTCCTCAAAGACGGAGTCAAAGTACTTTACAGTGGATCCTCCAACCGAGACGTTTCTCCTAAAGCCGAAGAGTTCAACCCAGGGATAGTAATGCGGCCACCGCCCATAAAAGGCTTTAACGTAAAGCAGGAGAGCCGCTCCACCTTCGCCCGACAAATAGATGTCTAAGTTCACCTCCTCCTTGAACCTGCCCCTAGAAACCTTTCCAGCTTTAATTGTGAAGCCACTTACATCGATTCCCTCCGTAAGTTTCATTACCGCTTCCATCAACAAGGCAGCCACCACTCGGGACCGTGAACTTGGAAAAGAGATCAGGTTACAGGTGGTTTTGGCTCCTACCGGTGAAGGAGCCGTAGGGGGCTCGTCAATAGGAACTCTCCAGCTTCTATCATTTTTTTGAGTCTCGTCGCCAGCATGTTCGCCCTACTTCTGTTAGACTGTCTCAGGACAATGGGAACAGTTCTGCCGTTCACTTCTATTGTGGAGTAAATTTTATCCTGCTCCGGGCAAAGGTGGATACATGTAAGGCAGTTGAAGCATTTCCTCCTGTTTATCCTGCCTCTAGAGAACGCCCTAGTCGGGCACATCATCTCAGCCTCGCAGACCTCCATAGTGCATCCTTCACACTTTCTGGCGTCAAACTTGACTTCCAGCGGAGCCCCCTGCCAGACACATGCATAGTTGCTCTCAGCGATCTCAACCCTAGTGTGGATGTCCCTTACCGGGAGCTTTACGTTCTCGTCCAGCACCATGAGTCCTCTGAGCACCTGCTCGTCGAGCACGGGTATAGGCACAGCAATAGAAGTTATACACTCAGGGCCCGCGGAAGTCACGAAGCCACCCATAAACTCAGGGTTCATACCTTTCATGTCTGCAACTGCGGAGATGTTCGGATGCTCCACGCTGCTCCTCGTTCCCTCACCCACAACGTAGCCGACAGCCCCGTTGAGCAGAATCCTCGTGCCAACCCCTATAACCCTTAGCGCCGGGTCGTTTTCAAGAGGATTAACCTCCCCTGAGCCGGAAACAGTAGCCTCAACAAGTGGCCCCCTAAGCCCGGTAACAGAGAATATTGTCTTAACAACGCCCTCCCTCGGGTTCACCATAGCGGCGTAGTTCCTAAAAGCTGAACGAGTAGTAAACATGCGGGCAAAAGAGATATCGCTGAGCGTCACTTCCCTCTCGAAAACACGTCCTCCAGCCTCAACTCTAACCTCAACGGATTCCCCCTCAACCAGCTCGCGGAAAAGGTGGCCTCCACCATACTCGCGGCTCGCACCAGCTGTCCCGTAAACAACAACGTCGACGACGCCCAGCCTCTCGTTTGGGCAGGGACCCGGAAGTGCGGGGACGCCGTTAAGCCAAACCATTTCAGCCCTCTCAAAAACACCCCTCTCAGATACGGGAATAACCAGAATAGCCGCAGTACCCGACATAACAGCGCAGGTCGCAGTTGTAACAACGTCGACTTCATCGGCCCGAACCTCCTCGCCACTCCTAATCATGCGCTTAAGCTCCTCAGCTGTGAGGACAACAGCATCCCCACTAAGTATTCTATCGTTAATCTCCTCGACGCTCCTCAAGCGACCACCCTCCCTTCAGTCATCGGGAGACAAAGGGAAACACTTTAAAAATAAGCTTTCGCACGGCGGAAAAACGAAAAAAGGAGGAAGCTACTTTTCAGTTGCGACCTCGATCATCGGACGGAAGCTGAAAGGCTTAAAGAGCCTTTTTTCAAGCCACAGCGAAACGTTGACTAGGTTTACGAGTACTGGAACCTCAATGAGTGGCCCTATGACTGCCGCGAACGCTTGCCCCGAAGCTATGCCGAAGACTCCGACGCAGACCGCTATTGCGAGCTCGAAGTTATTGCTCGCCGCAGTGAAGGAGATGGTCGCCGTCTCGGGGTAGTTGAAGCCGAGCCTCCAAACCATGAGGAAAGACAGGAAGAACATAGCCACGAAGTAGAACACCAGAGGAACAGCTACTCTTAACACGTCGACCGGCAACGCAACTATGGTTCCGCCTTTAAGCGAGAACATGACGACTATCGTGAAGAGCAGCGCTGCAAGGGTGAGGGGGCTAATCTTCCTCGCGAAAACAGTATCATACCACTCCCTGCCTCTTCTCTTCGTAAGCGTGTAGCGAGTTATAATGCCTCCAGCAAATGGGATCCCGAGGTATACGAGCACGCTCTTCGCTATGTCAACTATGGACACGTTGACCGTTGATGCCCCAGAGGAAAACACGGCAAACCTGACGAGTGAAAGCTCCGGGGTCAGCATCCAAACCCATCCCGGAACCTCGGCGAGCCACACAGGCACACCGCTAAGCCATGCCGGAAGCAGAGTAACGTACAGGTAAGCCAGTATCGAGTACATTAGCATCTGGAAAAACGAGTTTAGAGCCACTAGGACAGCGCAGAGCTCATTGTCGCCCCTAGCAAGCTGATTCCAGACTAGAACCATCGCTATGCAGCGCGCAAGCCCAACTATGGTCAACCCAATTCTGTACTCTGGCAAGTCAGGTAACAGAGTCCACGCCAGCGTGAACATTAGTGCTGGTCCTATAACCCAGTTCTGTATTAGCGAGACGCCGAAAGCACCCTTAATGTTCTTGAGCCTTGACAGCTCCTCATACTTCACCTTAGCGAGAGGAGGATACATCATGAGCAGCAGCCCTACAGCTATGGGGAGCGACACCGTATCCAACCTAAGCCTGTTAAGTAAGCTGCTGAACTCCGGCAGAACAGCACCCAACCCGACGCCGAGCGCCATCGCTAGGAATATCCACAACGTCAGATACCTGTCCAGCAAGCCAAGCTTAACGCTACCACTCAAAGCTACAACCTCCACTGCTCCCAGGTTGAGAAAGCATTGATCTATCTAATTATTTAAATATTTCTTTCAAAAATATGGAATAATAAGTAGTCTTTATAGGCGTGAACCACTTAGTGTTCAGCGTGATAAAAGCGTCATAAGCAAGCTAAGCTGGCAGGTTACCGAGCTCCCACTAGCCATAGAAGCGGCAGTCAGAGTTAGTTTTTTAAGTTGTTGTTCTTAACGGTTTTTGGGTGGGGTTATTTATGGATGTGCATGAACTTAAGGTTGGAACTCCCGGGACTATTCTTCCCCCCTTCGACAACGTGGTGAAGAACGCGAGGAGGGCTGAGGAGCTGGGGTATGACTCTGCTTGGTGGCCTGACCACCTCATGGGTTGGATTCCGGAGTCTATATGGACGCCGGATGTCGCTGAGATCGCAGCTTACCAGAAGAGCCCGCACACGTACTTCGACGCCCTCACCACCATAGCTGCCGTCGCCTGCCACACGTCCCGCATCCTGCTCGGGACAAGCGTGACCGAGTGCTTCAGGAGGCACCCGGCGATGCTTGCTCAGGAAGCCCTAACCTTGGACCACATATCGAGGGGGCGCTTCATCCTCGGCATAGGAGCAGGAGAGTACGAGAACATTGAGCCATACGGGATAAGGTACGAGAAGCCCGCATCTAGGCTTGAGGAAGCCTTGGAGATCATAAGGCTCCTCTGGGAAAACAAGGGTAAGGTGAACTACGAGGGGAGGTTCTGGAGGCTTAAGGATGCCGTGCTCACCCTTGAACCATATAGGGAGGGGCGCTATCCGCCCATATGGGTTGCAGCCCACGGTGAGAGGACGATGAGGATCGCGGGGAGGCTGGGAGACGGCTGGTTCCCCACATACATGCCAATTGAAAGGTACAGGGAGGGGTTAAGGGTTGTGAAGGACGCGGCGCGGAGGGCTGGTAGGGATCCGGAGAGCGTGACGCCCGCCATGTGGTGCTACGTGGTTATAGATGAGGATCCAGGGGAGTGCCGTAGAGTGCTTGCTTCACCGATGATCAAAGCTTTCACGTTGACTATGCCTTACTATGCGTTCGAGGAGCTGGGCTACAAGCATCCCTTAGGGGAGAAGGCTGTTCCATTTTCCGACTACGTGCCAACGAGGTATGGGAGAGAGGAAGTGCTTAAGGCTCTGGAGAAGGTCCCCGTCGAGGTCTGTGAGAGGTATACGCTTAACGGGACGCCCGACGAGGTCATCAAGAAGCTGGAGGATTTCGCTAAGGTAGGGCTAAGGCATGTTGTGCTCTGGAACATAACTTTCTTCGGCGACATGAAGAAGGTGCGTCCATCGTTCAGCGCCATGTCAAAGGTTCTGGGGTACATAAAGGGATAAGTGCAGTGAAGAACCGAGGCCCAGCTGCTCGAAGCCGGAAACGTGATGGATAAGGCGACGTGAAAGCCTAAGCGTCCACCTTTTCTTTTTGTCTTCATACGGAACTTTTTAAGGTCGACTTTTCTGACTAGGTGACGTGTGCCAGGATGCGCTCCACCAGGGTGTTGCGGTATGGATTGGCTTTCAGCCATCGCCTCAGTCGCAATAGGGCTTTGCTCCGGCTGTGTTACTGGGCTGATGGGTGCGAGCGGCGTGCTTATCGTCGTGCCAGCCCTCACAATGGCCCTAGGGCTACCCGTCCATGTCGCGATCGGAACCAGCCTCGCGGTGGACGTGACCGCCTCTCTAATAGTAGCATACGTCTATTACAGGCGTGGAAACGTGGATTTGAGGTCTGGTGTTTGGCTGGCCTCGGGCGCAGTGCTCGGAGCGCAGGCTGGCAGCATTCTGGCAGCACACATACCTGAGCTCGAGCTTGGAGGGGGATTTGGAGTTTTCCTGATGATAAGCGGGGTCGGGTTGTGGAGGGAGAATGTTCGCCGCAGGCTACGCCTGTTCTCGGGAGCCTCGGCGTCCGACGTAGAGGCTGGGGGCAACGTGAGTGTCGTGTCGAGGCAGGCTGCGATGTCTTTCGTCATAGGCTTCCTAATCGGTGTTGTGAGTGGGGTTTTCGGTGCTGGGGGTGGAGTCATGTTCCTTCTCGTCCTAGTATTTCTTCTCAAGTATCCTATTCACAGGGCGATTGGAACTTCAACGCTCATCATGGCTGTGACAGCGCTTTCAGGCACAGTAGGATACGCCCTAAATGGGAATGTGAGCCTCTTAACTGCAATCGTTGTTGGCGCTGGAACCGTTATTGGAGGTAGGGCTGGGGCTCTCTACGCCAACAAGGCGCCGGAGGAGAGGCTCGCAAAGATCATAGGGGCAATTTTTATGTTACTTGGGGTGATGATGATTGCAGAGCAGCTTCTCTAACATGTGTAGGAAAGCTGAGGAGCGTGATGCTTTGAAGTGCGACCGCTCTCTTGACGCCTTCTTTAACCCTCGCTCGGTGGCTGTTATAGGTGCGACGGAAACCCTCGGCTTCGGCCACGCCCCGACGAAGAACATCCTATCCCACCCCAAAATCAAAAAGTTCCTTGTGAACGTCAAGGGGGGGAAAGTTATGGGGGTCGACGTGCTCAGGACTGTAAGGGAGCTCCCCGAGGGCGTCGACCTCGCCGTCATCATGGTTCCGAGCAGCTCAGTCATAGATGTTGTAAAGGAGTGCGCCGAGAAAGGGATCCGCCACGTCATAATAGAGTCGGCAGGCTTCTCAGAGACGGGAGACGAGGGAGCAAGGCTGGAGAGAGAAGTTGTAAAGATAGCTAGGGCTAACGGCATGAGAGTAATAGGGCCCAACTGTGTCGGTGTGGTCAACACGTCTAACATGTTCACAACGGCTGACGTGGACGTGGCGGTTCTCGTGAAGGGTGGCGTCGCCTTCGTCGCCCAGTCAGGCGTCTTCGGAACAGCCCTAGTTGACAGGGCATGCTCGGAGGGGCTAGGTTTGAGCAAGGTCGTCACCTTGGGCAACAAGTGCGACGTAGACGAAATAGACCTAGTAGAGTACCTAGCAGACGATGAAGAAACGAAAGTTATAGGGCTATACGTTGAGGGTGTTAAGCCTAGAAGGGGAAGAAGGATGATCGATGTTTTCAGAGCGGCGTCGGCGAAGAAGCCCATATTAGTGTTGAAGTCTGGGAGGACTGAGGCTGGCTCCAAAGCTGTGAAGAGCCACACGGGAAGCTTGGCTGGAAGCGATAAGGTCTTTGACGCAGCCGTAAAGCAGTCGGGGGCGATAAGAGTGGAAAGCATAGATGAGCTGTTCTATACCGCCATGGTCCTGGCTTCTCAGCCCCTCCCACCCGACGGCGACGTGGCCATAATCACGAACTCAGGTTCTCTCGGAGCCATGATGTGTGATGAGTTAGAACTGCTGGGGCTAAAACTTGCAGTTCTACTACCTGAAACGGTAGACAAACTTAGGAAGGTAACACCTCCATGGGCTTCATGCAGAAACCCTGTTGACGTCGGGCCAGCCATAATAGAGTCAGCCATACCAGCCATCGAGATTCTGGGACGCGACCAGAACGTCGGCTTCATCGTGATGATCTTCGCCATACCAGGAATAGTATCTAGCCCACGCTACTTCAACGCAGACCTAACCCCCTTCTTCGAAATCCTCGGCGAAACAGCGTCGAAAACGGGGAAACCAACGGTAACCTTAGGGTTCGGAGATGAAAGAATAATAAAAATGGCCGAAAAAGGACTCGGAAAATCACGCATCCCAGTCCTAAGAAACCTGACACTAACAGCCAAAGCTGTAGCATCACTATACGAGTACAAGAAATTAAAAAACAAGACGGACAAAAACAAGAGCATTTAGATTAAGGGGACATCTAGGTGTTTTTCACCGGGATTAAAAAATAAAATGTCCTCTCATTTTCCTTAACAGCAGAGGAAACTGGGAAGTAGTAATTAAGTCAACCTGCCAGCAATTAAACTGTTGGGGGCCAACACTAAACATCGACGCCGCTACAATCTTCCTTCACATCAAAAAACGTCAAACTACGCTACCTCAATGCAAGCCTCACCCACTTTTTCTGAAACACTCAGCAAAATAGCCGGGTCTCGGCGGAGAACAGGGAGGGCCTTGATGATTCAGGTATCAGTTCAAAAAAAAGAGGAGGGTAACAGTGCGCTTTCCAGATGATGGTGTGAAAAAATTCGCTTCTTGATTTTTAGCGTCTGTCCATTATCCATTCCTCTATGATGCGTGTTTGTTTTATGCGTTTTATCTTCCACCGGCCGTTCTCTTTGACGTACTCGTCTTCATAGTGACCGTATCCTCGCATTCTTATCCCCGGCTGGATGATCACCAAATCATTCAGCGCCCATATCCCTCTGGCCTCTGTTTCGCTGATTATCTCAATTTCGGCGTTATGTCCTCCGTGGGCGGTGATCATGTAGTCGGGCCCTAAGCTTTCCTTTAGAAACTTGATGATGGCGTCTCTGCCCTCAAAGTGCAAATTCGGAAAGTAGTCCGCAATGGCATCCTCAGTGAAGCACTCCTCCAGTTCATCCCAAAGCTTCTTATCACAGCACCTCCAATATTTTGCTTTAAGCCTTTTGATCGCTTCAATATCCTCAAGAATTCTTATCCGTCTCTCCAGCTCCTCAAGCTTTAACTCCACGCTCTCCTCTTTCTCTATTTCCATCATGATGACCCCTCCTGTATTTTTCTTTCTGCCCCCATCAGCCACCCTTCTCTTCTAAGGGAACCGAAACAGTCCGGTGATTATTTAACTCCCCCTTGCTGACAGGGACAAATAAAAAACAATGACAA
>JAHLWW010000050.1 GCA_019057715.1 Candidatus Jordarchaeum sp. JNZ_1113 | reverse complement strand
GCTTCGGGGTAAAGGTATTTATTTTGTTGGTTGCCCTTTTCCTGCTATGAGGGAGGATGTTGCGCTTTTGAGGGAGAGGGCGTTGAGGGCTTTTGAGTTAGCGAAGAAAGCTTTTGAGGACGAGAATTATGATTGGGCAGTTTTCCTGCTTGAGCAGGCGTGCCAGCTTCTTCTTAATCACCTTCTTGCCTCTAAAATAGGATATTTTTCTAGAACGCATAGTTTGGATAGGTTGCTCGATGAGGCCGCGGAGGTTTTCAGGGAGGTTTCTGGTTTCCGTGAGAGGTTTAGGGATAAGCTTGGGGTTCTCGAGGATGCCTACATAGCTTCAAGGTACCTTGCAAGAAGATATATGAAGGGGGGCGTTGAAGGTTTGTTTGTGGTATTTGAGGAGTTGTGGAGACTTGTTTGTAGCTATGAAGCCTGTTGAGTTTGCCAAGAGGATTTACGAGAAGAGGAGATCGGTTTTTGAGCGGTGGGAGGAATATGTTGAGAAGGTTAAGGAGAGGGGTACGAGGTTGCTTCCAGAGACGAAGGTTTACGTTTTTGGGAGCGTGGTAAGAGGGGACTACCACCCGATGCTTTCTGACATCGATGTGGCGGTGGTTTCTCCCGGCGTGCCTGAGGGGGCAGCTGAGAGGGTGAGGATTAAGTTGAAGTTGACTGAGGGCTTCGATGAATCTTCTCTGGAAATACATCTTTTGACTCCCAAAGAGTGGGAGACATATAGGAGGTTTATTGATGTCTATAGAGAAATATAGTTTATTTTCAAGTTGCCTTTCTCGAGTTGATCTACGCGAGTTTTTGTGCGACTGACACCTTTCCGAATAAAAAGGGGGAAGTTTTTTAGGTTACTGTGATTTTCTTTCTGGCTTCCCATAGTCCGTGTAGGTTGCAGTATTCTACCGCGTATAGTGTGCCGCTCTTCTTGAGTGCCAATGTGATTTTCACCGTTGGCTGCGTGTAGACGGGGGTCAACGTGGCGCTTGCCAGGAGTATTGGGTTGAACGAGCGACCATCCTCATAGAGGTACACTTCTATCCTTCTTATCGAGTGCTCGACGGTGTTTGGGTGGGGGCCAACTGAGACTTTTATTTCGAATGGCTGGTCTGCTTTTACGTTGTCGGGCGCCTCTATTTTTGGCGTGTGCGACTCTATTTTGCTGACCGCCTCCCCTGAGGCTCTTTCAGGCGTGTAGATTAGTTCTCCAAACGAGCTCACGGTAACTCCTCCAATACCTCCTCACTAGTTTAAGATATAAACGAATGCGTGGTTAATAATTTTTACTGTAATCTTTTAATTGAGAATCAAAATTTTTAGTTTAGCTTTGTCTGTTCATGAGGGCGAGAAAATTTATTTTTTACTTGTGCTTTGTGATTTGGAGGTGTTATTGTGAATAATCTTTCTCTTTCGGAGGTTGGGCAGATAGGGATCGTTGTAAGGGACTTCGAGCGGACTGCTAAAGTTCTGGAGGACCTTGGGCTAGGGCATTTCTCGTCCATCGAGATACCTCACGCCTCGGCGAGGCTGAAAGTAGGGTTGGTTAACCTTGGCGGCGTCCAGCTCGAGCTCATACAGGTGGTGGAG
The DNA here is from genome assembly GCA_019057715.1 of Candidatus Jordarchaeum sp. JNZ_1113. Lineage (GTDB taxonomy): Archaea > Asgardarchaeota > Jordiarchaeia > Jordiarchaeales > Freyrarchaeaceae > DTBI01. Next base: position 9,200 of record JAHLWW010000050.1, on the reverse strand, counting down.
GGCGAGTCCATTCACAGCCGCTTCATTAGGGAGAGGGGCGAGGGGCTTCACCACTTAGGCTTCTTCGTGAAGGACCTCGAGAGCGCCGTCAGGAAGTTTGAGGAGAAGGGTTTTAATGTGACGGAGAGAGGTGAAGTGCTGGGAGTCAAGTATGCATATCTAGATACGGAAAGAATGTTGGGCTTCGTCATAGAGCTTATACAGGTATGATTAGTCACTTGAGCCTGAGGATCTCCCTTGCGTTCTCTCCAAGTATCCTTTCTTTCTCTCCCTCTTTTATTGGGAGGCTTTTGATCTTCTCGATCTCATTTATGGGGTCTCCCCAGGGAATGTAGGGGACGTCGCTTCCGTAAACTATTCTTTCGCACCCTAGTCTCTCCAGAGCGTACATTATCCTTTTTTTCGTGGCTCCGGAGGTTTCAAGGTAGACGCTGTCGAACTTTTTCGCAAGCTCCACGGCTTCCCTTGTATAGTTGCCGCCCATGTGAGCTACTACGAGGGTGAAGGGGTACGTGTCGAGGACCTCGTTATAGTATGCCGGGTTAGCGTAGTCTGGGTCGTTCACCCATATTTTTCCTCCATGCGCTAGGACTGTTATTTTGAGCTTGGAGACTGCTTCCCAGAGCTTCGGGACGTCTGGAGGACGGAAGGACTGCATGAGGCTGTGAACCTTCAATCCTCGAAAACCGTCCAGCTTCACTCGTCTCGCGAGTTGAACGTCAACGTCTGGGGAGTGAGGATCAACTGTGCAGAAGCCCATGAAGAGGTCTGGGCGGAGGTCGACGATCGCTTTTATCATGTCGATGAGGCGTAGCTCAGCAGCTGAGAGCACGCAGAAATTTATCCCTCGAGGCTTGAGTCGGGACTCAAGGTAGCTGCACACTTTCCTAGCGCCGGCTTCCAAGCGCAGATACTTCAGAGCGTATCGGCAGAACTCAAGCGTCCAGTAGTCTTTCACGCTGAAGTTCTTACCTGCACCGTTGTTTATGTAGGGGTGCACGTGAAAATCAACTATCACACTTTCCCCTCCAGCCGAGAAGGAAATAAAGGGAATGAGCATTTAAATTTACCTTTTTTGAGCAAACAGTTCTCCATTTCACTTCAAGAATACGAAAAAAGAAAGCGGTTCATTTTATTTTTTGAGCTATTTGTCTGCCGAACTCGTAGCATTCTTTTAGTTGTTCGTCTCTCGGCACCCACTTGAATTGTAGCCCGGGCTCGACGACGTTGAACTTCATTTCTTTGAGGGTGTTGATTATGTCTCTCACCGCTCCGCCTCCCCAGCCGAATGAGCCGAATGCTGACGCTATTTTTGGTGGTGGTCTGAGGCTCTTGAAGAAGGCTAGGACTCCTGCTACGGACGGCATCATGGTCATGTTCAGGGTTGCTGAGCCGACAAGCACTATTTTTGATAGGAGCAAGTCTCTCGCCATGATGCTCCATTCTGACGTGCGCGTATTATAAACGGACACGGGGACCCCGCTATCGGTTATCCCCCTCGCTATTTCTCTCGCCATTAGGTCGGTGCTTCCCCACATCGTGTCGAAGTATATAACCGCCCTGTCTTCCGCTTCGCCCTTAGCCCAACGTTCATATGCTTCCAGTATTTTTTCAGGGTTTTTTCTCCATATGACTCCATGGGCTGGACATATCATGTCTATCGGCACTTTGAGGGCTTTGACTTCCTCAAGCTTTTTCAGCACAAGCTGAGAGTAAGGCATGACTATCTGTGCGTAGTATCTTGCGGCGTGATCCATTATGAACCTCTCGTCGAGCTCATCGGCAAACCTTTGAGAAGTCGCCAAGTGCTGTCCGAAGGGATCGTTGGAAAAGAGAATACGGTCTTCTTTAATGTAGGTCATCATGTTGTCGGGCCAGTGAAGCATCCTTGCTTCTATGAAGACGAGGTTTTTCTTTCCTATGTTTAATTCATCGCCTGTTTTAACTATGGTCAGCTCTCTGTCAAAGTCGAAGTGGCCTCTAAGCGAGTCTCTCCCCCTGTCTGAACATATTATTTCGGCGTTGGGCGCGAATCTCAGCACTTCTTTGAAGGCGCCTGCATGGTCGAGCTCGGCGTGGTTAACTATGAAGTAGTCTATTTTCTCCGGGTCGACTACGCTCTTAATTCTGCGAATCATCTCCATAGTGTGAGTTCCCTTAACCGTGTCTATTAGTACTGTTTTCTTGTCCATTACCAGGTATGCATTATAGGATGTTCCGAGAGGCGTAGTGTAGGAGCCGCAGAACCGCAGGTTCCAGTCAACGGCTCCAACCCAGTACACGCCCTCCGCGACCCTTAAAGCCAACATAACACCTCTCCCAAATTTTTCTCTTGTGAACTTAGTGCGTGCCCATTTATAAAATAAACGAGAAGACATTAAAAGCTTGGAGGGAACATGGCGGGACACGTTTTAAGCGAGTTGCGAGACTTAAAAAAGAGGTTTAGAAAGATTTGAAGGCGTTCTTCGGGGCGCCACACATTGGGCACTTATCTGGCGCGTCACCCTCGACCGTGTAGCCGCAGACGCTGCAGACTTGCATTGTTCTAAGCGTTACGTCACTGCCTTTGTCCACCGCCTGCTTTGCCTTCTTGAAAAACTCGGCGTGCGTTTTCTCCGCTTCTAGAGCCCACGTGAAGCTTCTTACGGCGTCCTTGTGGTCCTGTAGCTTGGCAACGGCAAGGTATGCGGGGTACATTTCGTTAACCTCGAAGGTCTCGCCCTTTATGGCAATCTCCAGGTCCTCCGAGACTTTTTTTGAGCCAAAGCCTGCTGCAGAAACCGTGAGAAAGTCTCCTTTAGAGGAGGTAACAGAGTAATGGTTTGATGCATGAACCTTCTCAGCAAAAGCTATCGCTGTGAAGAGCCTCGCAACGTTCGGGAACCCTGCCTTCTCGGCTCTTTCAGCGAAAATAAGGTATCTCATGTGCGCTTGGCTCTCGCCGGCGAAGGCGCTGTGGAGATTTGATTCGGTCATTTCACGTGCCACATTAACCACCATGTTTCTTTTTTAAACTACCAAAGGATAACGATAAATATAATTTTTTCGTAGTAAGAGTTAAAGAAGCATGCAGGCGCCTACCAGGACTAAAACAAAATTACTGAAAGCCTTATTTCCATAGGGCTTTCTTATACGGACGACAAAACACTTAATTTCTTTCCCTGGATTTCTAATTTTTGGGTGGGATTGTTGAAGTGGCGCACTCATATGGCCATAGCGAGGGCTATAGCCGATGCACTTGGTTTGGATAAGAAGGCGAGAAACGCGCTGTCCGCTGGGTCAATAGACCCTGATAGGCACCCTGACATGGCGGTTCGGGTTGGTAGGAGGGGGAAGGTATATGTTGCACGCGCATCTCACCACGACCCTAGCCTGAGGCTCATAATGAAGCATGTCTGGAGGGCGAGGAAGAGCTACTTGAAGGGAGAGTATATTGAAGCGCTGAGAAGTCTCGGTAGGGCTCTCCATTATGTTCAGGACATGAGCGTGTCGAAAGGCGTCTTATGGCTGTCTCATGACTTAAGGGAGGCTAGGGCTGCATCGCTGAATATTCCTGCCGGAGCGGTCAGAGAAGGTGTGTCATCCGCATTTTGCTCTCCCAACTACGTAGAGAGGACGATAAAGAGTGTCAGGCCGCAAAGAGATGCGGAAAGAGCCTTAGAGGAGGCGTGTCGCGTTTCAGGATCCATAGCGAGGGCAGTACTTGGAAGGCGAGAGCCGCCAGAAGAGCTCATCAGGGACTTTGTGCAAGCCCGGAGAAGATACTGGAGGAGGACGATCCCCTTAGCTGCCGCCGTCTCACTCATATTCCTAATTTCCGCACTTGCAACGCAGAACGCCATTTTTGCACCTGGAGTACTTTCAGGTTACATTGTTCAGCTACTGGATAGAAAATATCACTTTTTGAGAAAGGAAGTGGAGTGGTATAAGGTCAAGTAAGCATAAAGAGCGCAAAAAAATCGCCTAAAAAGTGAAAAGTGAGGCATGTAATGTAATTTATGACACGTAGATTTGTATTTCGACGGACCATTCGCCTAAGTTGTAGATGTAGCGCGTCCAAGTACCGCATGGCACTTTCTCAATATCAATTTTCACGTCGAGTGTGGAGCAGAGTTTGTCATCTTCGTCCAGTAGGTCATAGTCGTAGCAGGAGGCTACGATTCGCAGGTTTGCGCCCTTAGCCACCTTACCGCTGAAGAGTACTTGGTCTGCCGAAGGAATAGTTCTCCACTCTCCCTTACCCCAGTCGCCGTAACTAAGCGGCGAGCCTCCATGAGAGTAGCCGAAGGTCCTATCAACCTTTGAGTAGTGTATCTGCCCTACTGACGAGGAGAAGTATATTTCGCCCGAGCTGAATGGCCATGGGTCACAGTTTACGTTTATCTTGGCCGCGGTCATTTTTACCGTTACACTACTCTGCTCTTCAGGGTCGTCTGATAGAGCGTAGATTATTAACTTCAAAACTTCAGGGTGCAGTGGTTGCTCGATGTGGTTTACGTTCTCCACAACGAACGCATGCTTTGCCCCGTAGAGCAGGGATCCATCCGTTGGAACAACGCCATCGTTACTCGTGTAAGGCCAATAGTCATTCATGTCATGGTCTGCTAGGCAGTCAAGGATCTTAGCAACGAGCCACATGGCGTTTTCGGGCTTAACGGTAGTGGCAATACATGTATACTTGTTTCCTGGTGGCGCCTTGAAGGCGCCCTCAACAGATCCCCATACGTTTAAGTCTTGCAGGAATGCACTACCCGGCTTCATATCATAGCCACTCGCCAGCCACTTGCCAAATGGTGGAAGAAGCCCGAGAATTATGTCGCTGACGAAGTCTGTTGGGAGAATGTTTCCTAGTGTAGCGAGCTCTTCAACCACGTCAGCCAGTGGCGCTCCATGGTGGGGGGTTCCTAGGGTTATCAAGTCGTCCACCCTTCCAGCCATTCCAAGCTTCTCCACAAGCCACCTAGCTACTAATCCACCCATAGAGTGAGATATTATGTCGAACGGCTGGCTGGGCCCCAGTTTAGCTTCTATTAGAGCTTTAACATCCTCAGCCAGCTGGGCTACTCCTTTGCTACCAGTTATAACGCCATCATACGACGCTCCGTTCGGGTCTAGAGGATCGTAAACTATCGTGTGAGTCGGGTTACCTAGTACGCCCTTGAAGTCCACCACATCGAAGCCCGCCTCTTCAAGCCTAGCCTTCAACGTATCCATGAGAAATGCAGCTTTCTCGTCGGTCATCCACCCCGGAATTAGAACTACCGGATAGTTGCCTGGAGGAGCAAAGCTTAAATTGCCTCCTCCTTCCTTCGCAACCACCTGATCCGAAGACGCTCTTGGAGGCTGGATCAACGTTAATGAAACTATGCCAGCATACCCCTCTTGCACACCGCCAGAAGCTAGTGGCATCATTACGACTAACCCCAGCAAAACTACGAGGACGCAAGCTATAATTCGTGCCCTCTCACCTTCCACCCCTTCAAACCCTCCTTTCCGGCTCCCATTTTTATGTAGATTCCAAAAACTATATTGATTTATAAATCTATGGGTTACTTCACAGTTAGCCGGTATCTTTGTTTCGTCAGTCCAGTTTTTCTTGATAAGGCGAGCTGCGAGGAGAATTAATGGCATTAATAAATAATTACGAAGAGTTGAAGCGTTTTTTAACCGGAAAAATATTCTTGTCCCTGTTTAGAAGGAATGTGAATAATTTTGGATTTACTTGAAACTTAACGGAGACGCTGAACTTCTCGAGGTCTGAACTTTTAAAGGGAAGATCATTCATCTACTGATGGATAAAGAGGCGGCGAACAAAAGTCGGGAGAGAGAAAACTGTGAAGCTGCGAGAAGCGTTACGAACTTTCTTTAACAAGTTTTTGATGACCACAGTTATAAAGCCCCTTAAGGAAAGGCTCAGAAAAAGAGAAAACATAATTAACAGAAGCAATTAACACCTCCCTTCTACTACTCCAGTAATTTTACATTTTTAATAGGAACCCGAAGCGGGTTAAGCGGTCTCTAAAAAGAAACGAGACAATTTAATGTGCTATCCTGCTTGTGAAAGTGTTTGGTCCTAATTCATTCACAAATTCAACACCTGTTGGAAGCTAAGATACTTTGGAGACATGAAAACTCTAAAGACAAAAAATAAATACTTATGAAGAGATAAAATAAAAATAAAATGTTAAGGATGTATGGTCTTGTATTGTTCAATGTGTGGGGCGCTAAACCCGAACTGTTCTGATTTCTGCGGTAAGTGTGGCTCTCCGCTGCCGAAAGCATCACATAAAAAATACACCTCATCCACGGAGAAATTAAGGAATGGAGGCCAAGAAGGCAGTGAAGAATTGTTCAATAAAGGATTTGACTTCTTAAAGCTTGGCGAGCCTGAGAAGGCACTAAAGTGCTTCGACGAGGCACTAAGAATTAACCTAGGAAACGATAAGGCATGGCGATTCAAGAGGAGCGCGCTCGAACTGCTCAGCATGAGAGAGTAGGCTTTGAGCGTGAGGAGGAAATAAAGTTGAGCACAGAATACGAATGGATCGAGAAAGGAAATGTACTTGTATTGCTTGGCATGTTTGATGAGGCGGTAAAATGCTACGACATGGCGCTAAAGCTGAACCCGAAAAACGAAGAAGCATGGATCAGCAAAGGAGTTGCACTCGGAGTGCTTGGCAAGCATGATAAGGCGCTAGAATGCTTTGATGAGGCGCTAAAGCTGAACCCGAAAAACGAAGAAGCATGGTTCTATAAGGGAGTTGCACTTTGGGAGCTTGGCAAGCGTGATAAGACATTAGAATGCTACGACATGGCGCTAAAGCTGAACCCGAAATACGAATATGTATGGTTCAACAAAGGAGCTACACTTGCATTGCTTGGCAGGTATGAGGAGGCGCTAGAATGCCTTGACATGGCGCTAAAGCTGAACCCAAAAGACGAAAAAGCATGGTTCGACAAAGGAGCTGTACTTAGGAGGCTTGGCAGGTATGAGGAGGCGCTAGAATGCCTTGACATGGCGCTAAAGCTGAACCCGAAAAAAGAAGAAGCATGGTTCGACAAAGGAGCTGTACTTCAGGAGCTTGGCAGGTATGAGGAGGCGCTAGAATGCCTTGACATGGCGCTAAAGCTGAACCCGATAAACGAAGAAGCATGGCTTGCTAAAGGACTTGCTCTTGTAGAGGTTAGCAGGCGTGGGGAGGCGTTAGAGTGCTACGAAGAAGCGATAAAGATAAACCCGGAAAACGAAGAAGCATGGGTTTGCAAAGGATTTGCACTTGGAGCGCTTGGCAGATATGAAGAGGCGTTAGAGTGCTACGAAGAAGCGATAAAGATAAACCCGGAAAACGAAGAAGCATGGGTCGGTAAGGGAGCTGCACTATTATTGCTCGACAGGCCTGAGGAGGCTGTAAAGTGCTTTGACGAGGCACTAAGAATTAACCCAAAAAACGATAAGACACAGACACTTAGGAGAAACGCGCTCGAACTGCTCAGCATGAGAGAGTAGGCTTTGAGCGTGAGGAGGAAATAAATAGAATGTTAAGGAAGCAATAAATAGAGTTAATAGAGTGTTTTTGCGGGGTGTTAAAGCTGGACTCGAAGAGCGAAGAAGCATGGATTGACAGAGGATTTATGCTTGGGATGCTCGGCAGGTTTGAGGAGGCTCTAAGGTGTTTTGACGAGGCTCTAAAGCTGAACCCGAAAAACGAAGACGCATGGACCGGCAGAGGAGCTGCGCTCGGAAGACTCGGCAGGTTTGAGGAGGCTCTAAGGTGTTTTGACGAGGCTCTAAAGCTGAACCCGAAAAACGAAGACGCATGGACCGGCAGAGGAGCTGCGCTCGGAAGACTCGGCAGGTTTGAGGAGGCTCTAGAATGCTGTGATGAAGTGTTAAAGCTGAACCCGAAAAGTGAAAGTGCATGGATTGACAGAGGATTTATGCTTGGGATGCTCGACAGGCTTGAGGAGGCTCTAAGGTGTTTTGACGAGGCTCTAAAGCTGAACCCGAAAAACGAAGACGCATGGACCGGCAGAGGAGCTACGCTTATGGAGCTTAGTGAATTTAAGGAGGCTGTAGAGTGTTTTGACGAGGCATTGAGGCTGAATCCAGAAAATGATGTGGCACGGGAACTCAGGAGAAGGGCGCTCGAACTGCTCAGCAGAAGAAAAAATGATAGGTAAAAGCTGGGCTTAATGGGTTTATTGAGAATTAATGAAGAGTAGAGGGGTATGAAAAGTGAGGGTGTTTGACGTGATTCGGAAAGTTGCTAGGAATATTAGAAAAGATATTATTGGGTGATTTTTTAATAATGGATCTGTTGTTCTATTTTTTATGTGGTTTTGTTTTTGAGTTCGCTGTGTCTTTCCCTTTTTGGTGTTGTCGAAGTGGTGGGTTATGACGTGTTTCGTGTGGAAGATTATTTTGACGTGGTCGAAATATAAGAGATGGTATAAGAAAGAGGAGCGGGGAGGTTGAATGAGAAGTTTCTTTTCTAAGAATTTTTATTTGTTAAGATGGTTGCGCTAACATTTTGATTTAATCGGTGTGGGTGTAAGCAGGCGTTGATCCGTGGTGGTTCTCTTCGGTTTTTTCTTTTGTTTTACGGGGGGAAGTTGGCCTTTCCGCCTCCATATGAAGACGTGAATAATTCTTTATGAACTTCTCAAGGATAGTGGATCTGCAATAAACCTCCTTGAGGGGAGTAAATATTAAAGAAAGGAGGTTTTCGCTCTCGGAATGTGAGAAATAAAATAAGGGGGGAGCGGATGAAGGGGGGGCATCATGAGTATACACAAAATAAGGTCTAAGCAACCGTTTTTCTTTGGCGTTTAATGTGATGACGCTAAAAATTGCACACAAAGAGCTGAAGCTTCAGCGTATCATTAGCTTTTTAAATTATTATTGGCAAGTTTTTCTTGAAGGAAATTTTAGGTGAAGGGACAGTGACTACAATAGATACATTAAAGCAACAATTCATTGAGGCGCTCAAAAAAGATGAAAACTTCCGCTACATGGTAATAGGAATACTCTCGGAAAGCGTTACAACTAAAGCAGAAATGAAACAGGTCATCGAGGAAATCAGACTCCTGCGTGAAGACTTCAACAGGAGGTTCGAGGAACACAGCAAGGAGATAGCTGAGCTGCGCAAGGAGACAAACGAGCTGCGAAAGGAGCTCGTGACGCTCAGAGAAGACATCAA
>JAHLWW010000049.1 GCA_019057715.1 Candidatus Jordarchaeum sp. JNZ_1113 | reverse complement strand
ACCATAGACCAATAAGATATAACGTTTCCTCCCACTGGACACGTTTCACCTGTTTCTGGATTAAACGTAACTTGGTTTGTTAAAAGAATAGCAGACAAAGTGTTTCGAGCTACAGCTAGAAGTTCCGCAAGCTGCATGTTCAATTTACGATTCGCAACTATGTTCCGCTCCTTCTCCTCAAGCTCCAACCGATACAGGCTTGTAACACTATCAAGAATCACAAGTGATGACGGGGGGACGATAAGGCTTAGTTGCTCTATTAATCGCTCTTGCTCCGAGAAAGAGAAAGGTTTAGCGATCATGAACTTCTTCAAGTCTCTTTCCTTAGGCAACAACTGCGCTAGGCGTTTTGGATGAAGAGAATGTTCCGCATCTATGTAAAAAACAGTTATGTTATTAGATAGAGCTGCGAGAGCACATTGAATGACAAAAGTAGTCTTACCTCCGCTCCTAGGCCCGAAAATGTGAGTTATCATTCCAACGGGAAGGCCACCAGAGAGCAACGAGTCAACTTTGCGCACTCCCGAAGACATTTTCTTCATTGATCCTATCGTCAATAGATCACCCGTTTCATATGTCGTAAAGAAACTCTAAAAGAAGATAATTAAAAATAAATTAAAAAGCAATTGAATGTCTCTTAAAGAGACGGTGTTTCTTTCTTGCCTTAAAACTGAGAAGCATGAAGGAAGTAATCTGAGGGAGAACATTGGAGTGCATTGAAACGGTAAATGACGGAGAGTGCATCCTAATAAAAGGTCCTGCTAACATAGAGGTCAAAGAGGGCAAGGTGAAAGTGCTGGGTGGGACTTTTAACGCAGGAGAACGCATAGTTATTCCTAAAGGAAAGGCTCTCCCCTTAAAAGCGTGCACGCCAACTACATTAAAGATTATGTCAAGCAGTATTGAACGGATAAAGGAGGATATACCATCCCAGTGGCGGATTGCTGTCGAGGAGCTGGACAAGGCTGAGAAGCCTGTGGTGGTCCTCGTTATAGGGGGTGTTGATACCGGCAAAACAACGCTTACAACTCTTCTAGGAAATATGGCTCTCGAGAGAGGCTTAAGAGTTGCTATTGTGGATGCAGATGTTGGTCAAAGCGACATAGGACCACCATGCTTTGTAGCGATGGGGTTACTTAATCACCCTGTGTCAGACATGTCAAAGGTTGAATTAAAGGACGCTTACTTTATAGGGTCAACCACACCATCAGCATATCCACATAGAATGATTGCAGGCGTAAAGTTAATGGTTGAAAGAGCACTTATGCTTGGAAGTGAAGTAGTACTTATCGATACCCCAGGATGGATTTCAGGCTTTAGGGCAAGAGACTTAAACGTCGCGTTAGTGTATGTTTTGCAACCTTCCATGATCATAGCGCTACAGAATGGAAATGAGGCTGAGGGAATTCTTAAGGCGTTTTCCAGTTCGGAGACACGCGTTATAAGGCTTCCGGCTTTAGCGTCATGCAAGAGAGACAGGGAAACGAGAAAGTTCCTCCGCGAGACAGCTTATAGGCGGCACTTAAGTGGAAGTATAAATGTCGAACTAGACATAGACAGGGTTTCGGTGGTATACACCACGCTGTTCAGCGGAAGTATTTTGAACAGCGACGACAAAAGGAAAATTTCGGAAGTTCTGGGAATTAACCCGGTATATGCGGAGGCTTCATTCGACACGTTAACTCTGATCTTGCCGAGCGACGTTGATGTAACTCGGGAAAAAATCGAGGCATTAAGACTACTATTTAAAGGAAGAGAATTACACTTGCTCCGTGAGACGTCTCTCGAAAATATTCTAGTTGCGCTGCTGGATAGAAAAAACATGTATCTCGGGGTTGGTATTCTAAAAAAGCTTGACTACGCAGCAAGGAAAATGGTCATCTACACTCCAGTCTCCCCAGATAAGATAGCAACAGTACTTTTTGGGTCAGTAAAAGTGGTAGAGAACGGTGAAGAAATAGGCTCCATACGTTACGGCTATTAAAGTTTAAGGTTTTTCTATTTATTTTAGTCCAAGCCAGATTATGCCACTAGGCTCCCCATCTTCTTCCATTACTCTGAACGCCTGCTTCAGTAAGCCTATTTCTTCTTCAAGAGTAACGTCTCTGCCTCCTAGACCAGCCACGCATTCAATTACAATAGGCATTCCTTTGAAGCCGTAAAGTGTAGCTTTGAGCTCTGAAGCTAGTGCTCCTCCCTTTCCGGGACTAAGGTTTCGGTCTACGACTACGATGCACTTGGTCCTCTTTGCAACACGCCTAAGCTCCTCTTCGGGGAATGGCCTGAAAGCCCTAAGCTTTAGGGCTCCAACCTTATATCCTTCCTCTCTCAGCACGTCAACAGCTACCTTAGCTTGGTCAGCCAGTGATCCCATGGAAAGAAGAATGACGTCAGCGTCGTCACACTTGTACTCTTCTACTAGGTGACCATGGTTACGCCCAAAAATTTTTTCAAATTCTATCGAACAACGGACTATTTTTTCTTTGGCAGCATCCATAGCTCTATGCATAAGGAATCTAAACTCGTAAAACCAGTCTTCAGGCATTTGGAGATTTCCATGAGTTATTGGGTTGTCGACATCAACTATGATGTGCCTCCAAGGCTCATGAGGTATGAAGGAGTCTACGTCCTCCTGGTTAGGAAGTATTACCGGCTGAGCGGTATGACTAATTACGAAACCCTCGAGACACACCATGACGGGAAGAAGGACATTTGGATCCTCAGCAATTTTATATGCTTGAATAACCGTGTCAAACGCTTCTTGGTGGTTACTCGTGTAAAGCTGGATCCAGCCCGTGTCCCTCTGAGATACCGAGTCACCATGCTCAGCCCAAATGTTCCAAGGGGGACCTATAGTTCGATTCACGACAGCCATAACTATTGGAAGCCTAGTGGCAGAGGCCCAGTGAACCATTTCATGCATGTATGCTAGCCCATGACTACAGGTAGCCGTAAACGTTCTCACTCCAGTTAAACTTGCACCGATACACGCAGCCATAGCCGAGTGTTCAGACTCAACAGGAACGAAGACCGCTTCTAACTCGCCATTAAGAATGAACTCCGACAGTTTTTCAACTATCCCTGTTTGAGGAGTTATCGGATAACACGAGATGAAGCGTGCCCTGGCCATCTTAACCGCATATGCGACAGCGTGGTTTCCTGTTAGAATTAGAGTCTCCATGCGCTCAGCCTCACTTTTCTTCGACAACCATGCTTATAGCTTTTCTAGGGCATTCATTAAAGCATACTTCGCAGCCCTTACAGTAATTGTAATCTATTTGAGGAAAACCACTATCATCTATATTTATTGTGGCTTCAGGACAATACATCCAGCAGAAGAGGCACTTATTGCACTTTTCTTTATCGATTACGGGCTTACGTGTGCGCCAGTCTCCCGTATTACCTATGCTTCCCTTACTCGGGGTCGATACAGGAACCGGAGGCAGATCAGTCCAGTGATGAATCTCAGGTATCCTTATTGGCTTTGAAGGCGGAACTGGAGGCACATACTGCTCAGGCATTAGATGAGCTTTTCTCGTTGACTCATACGCCTTTACGACAGCATCCACATTCTTCTTCGCCAACTCTGCCTCAAAAGAGGAGGTTATAGATTCTTCAAGACTCTTGAGGCTAACCAAGCTTGTAGCTTTAGCGAAGGCGCCCAACATGGGCATAGCTAAGACTTCCAGTCCTGCAACTTGAAGATCAAGTTCCAAGCATATAGATGTGGCGTCGACCAAGTAAACCGAGCATCCTTCCGGAACTCGGAGTGATGAGATAATGTTTGAGCGAGCCGTATTAATCACGAGGAAGCCGCCGCTCTTCAAGCCACGAACAACGGCATTGTTATCTTCCGAGATTATGGATGGGTCAACAACTATAACGGCGTCAGGCGCGTACACTTGAGAGTGTAGCAAAATCGGCGTTCGTGAAATCCTGTTGTAAGCTTCTATCTGGGCGCCCCTTCTCTCGGCACCTATCCACGGAATAGACTGAACGCCCACAAAACCTTCATTGAAGGCTGCAACCGCAAGTATCCTCGACGCAGTTACGACTCCCTGCCCGCCACGACCATGCCACCTTACCTCGAAAATGCCACTCATACTAAGCACCTCTAAAAGAAAAGCGGTTTCCCATCTAGCTCAGCCACTTTCTCCAACTTACTATCAATCATTTCTTGAAGAAGGGTTATCTCATTCTCACTCATTCCTCTGAACCTTCCCTGAGCTCTAATATACTCTTTAACTGGAACACGTTTTTCGGGGTTCTCCAAGATCTTTCTGCTTGGAGGACTTAAACGAAAAACGCCATTCTCAACTTCATACAGAAGCCACATCCCAGACTGAACGGCTAACCTACCAATCTTAACTGCTAGTCCAGTGTCGAATCTCCATCCAGGAGGACAGGGGGTAAGAATATGGATATATCGCATTCCTTGAATGAGCTTAGCTTTCTTGGTTTTTCCATATAGATCAGCGGGGTAAGAGGAGCATGAAGTAGCCACATAGGGAACTCTATGAGCAGCCATGATCAATGCCATGTCCTTCTTGCTTTCCTTCTTCCCCAGGGGGGTCGTTGTGGTCCAAGCACCCGCAGGAGTACTACCACTCCTTTGCGTTCCAGTATTCATGTAAGCCTCGTTATCATAACAAAAGTATATGTAATTCGTATTTCTCTCTGCGCTGCCTGAAAGGCTTGAGACGCCTATATCAGCAGTACCTCCGTCACCAGCCCAGCATATTACTGTAACGTCTTTTTTACCCTGAGCCTCCAAGCCTCCCACCATGCCTGACGCGGCAGCAGGCCCCGCTGCGAACGCCATTTGAATGTACGGAACACTTACCGCCGTCCGCGGATATAGACCTACATAGACGCAACCGCACGAGGCAGGGTTAACTATAACTGTTTTTTTGCCTAAAGCCTTTAGCACCCATCGAAGAGCGAGTGTTGAGCCACATCCTTGACAGGCAGAGTTTCCGGGTAACACGTATTCCTCGGAGGCCTCTTGGAAAAATTTTCTAGCAGACAATGTTTCACTTCGCCCCTTTAAAGCTGAATGGAAGCTTAAGTAACGAAAAAGGCAAAAATACTTAAAAAAATAATGGTTCCGATCACGTTTTCTTGAAAACATAAGAAAAATGATAGGAAGAACATGAACGATGATGCGAGAAACCAGAATAGAAAGGTTTTTAAAGCTCTGCATGATAGACAGGTAAAAACTTTTTAGTGTTCTTTTATAGTATTTGTTAAGGAAAAGTAAAAGGATACCTTCATTTTAATGGATATGTTGGTTTTGCTTGGGACTCGAGAGGTGAAGTGTGATGAGTGGTGTTGCATCCAGCAGTTTTTTCAAAGATTTGAACGCTATAATTAATAAAAAGATTAAAGTGAACCTTGAAGGCGGCAGGACATATGAAGGAACTTTAAAGAGCTATGAAGCTGGCACCTTGAGCCTATGCCTAACTGATGCTGAAGATGATAGAGGAAACACGTATAGTAGAGTATTCATTAGAGGGGATAAAATTGTGGATTTCTTCCAAATAGAAGAAGGAATTAACTTAAGGGAACTTTACATGGAAATTAGCAAAGTTTTCCCTCATGGAGACGTGGAGTTCCTTGAAGAAAACAACGTAATACTTGTTCTTAAAAAGGTCAAGGTCACAGAGAACGGGGTAGAGGGCGAAGGACCTATAGCGAGAAGAGTTAAGGAGATATACGACAGGTTCATGGCGGAAAGAGGGGCTTCTACTTCTTAGCTTTCCAGCGTTTCGAGCGGGTGCATCCTAAATAGGACGATAGCCACCCATTTTTTCTCTGGATAGAGGCTCTCCTCAGCTTTTTTTAGTCGGGAGCGTATGCACTGCCTACAAGTTGAGTGGCGTGGGTCAAGTGGGCCCTCGCAGGAGGCGCAGTGAAACATAATGACTGGGTGTTCCCCTATTTTTGCTTGCAGGAATTCTTCTTCATCATATTCCGGAGAAAAGTCGGGCCATATATCATACATGAGAGGGTCACCTATGACGTCCTTTAGTTTTTTGAAGATACGCTCGAAACTTGTCATCCAAATCCACCTTTCCATAGAAAGTCTCAAGGTGAAGACGGTGGCACACCATTTAAAATAACTTGATCTTCTCAAGGCAACACTTGACTTGAATTGGAAAGGCAAGATGTGTGTTACATTTCATCCAAAAATACAACTGATTTATGTGGTGTCAATGCTTAAGAAAAAATGTTTCTGTGTGAGTGATGTGGGAGGGTTGAAAAAATTTAAATCGTGTTTCTGATCATTCTCTCGTAAACCCTTGGAGGTAATGGTATGGAACCCCATGAGGTTATAAAGGCTCCGTTAGCGACCGAGTCTGCTTTCAGAATGATCGAGGAAGAGAATAAGTTAGTTTTCATAGTTGACCGAAGAGCTAATAAGAAAGCTATACGAGCCGCTGTTGAGAAGCTTTATGGCGTTAAGGTCGAGAAGGTTAACACGCTCATCACACCTAGAGGAGAGAAAAAGGCGTTCGTTAAGCTTAAACCGGAGTTTAACGCAGCCGACCTCGCAACAAAGATCGGGCTATTCTAGGCTGGGAGGAAAACAGAACGCCTTCAGATCTACGTTTTCTGCTAGATAAAATAGGCGAGCTCAAAAGAGGAGAGGTTGGAGAGCTAATTAGAAGCAGGATTAAAGAGTTTAAGAGTCTTCCTCCTGAAAAATGGTTTTCTGAGCTTTGCTTTTGTATTTTGACCGCTAACTCTTCGGCGCAGATAGGGATTAAAGCCCAAGAGGAAATAGGAAACGGATTCCTAACGATAAGTAAAGATAGCCTTGCTCGCCTCCTAAGAGAACTAGGCCACCCATACTATGAAAGAAGAGCAGAGTACATTGTTGAGGCGAGAAAGTATAGTAATATTTACGAGATTATCTCTCAGTTTAGAGATGAAAGGCAAGCAAGGGAGTGGCTTGCTAAAAACGTAAAGGGGATAGGGTACAAGGAGGCTAGCCACTTTCTGAGGAATGTGGGATACGAGAATGTAGCAATAATCGATAGACACGTCATTAGAGCAATGATTAGATATGGATTAATTGATAAAATGCCGAAAAGCCTGACGAGGAAAAAATATCTTGAACTTGAAAAAGTGCTCGAAAAAGTGGCTAAAGATGCAGGGTTAACGCTGGCAGAACTGGACCTTTACCTCTGGTATATGGAGACTGGGAAAGTTCTCAAATAGCAAAAGAATCGGGCTGAATCAGATGCCAGCAAGGAAGATGATTGCGATGGACATAATAACGTAGGAGGACACGAGGGAAAGGCTTGTAGAGAGTTTAGTTATCTTCCGGATGCCTGGCGTCAGCATAAAAGCCACACCCAGCAAGCATACGAGTTTAGTGTTTTTCCCTAGAACCCATGCGGAATAAAGGTGAAGTTGAAGGATAAGCAACTGAAGTAGAGGAAGCATTTTCGGCATGAAAATTACGCTGCCGGAGGTAGAAGCTATTGGAAAAAGTTCTCCTAACACTACTAAAACGTACGCGTAACCGACCATTGAAATGAAAGAGTTAAACTTGCCACCACGCCCCAGAAGCTTGAATGGTAACCAATATAGGAAACTAACTAATACGAGCTCTAGGAAGGCAAATGTAATGTTGATGTAGAAAAGTTCCACTGAAAGAAGACTGGACATGGACTTAAAGACTAGGAGTGAAAACATATCCATGAAGAAAATTTTGTTAAGGACGGATGAAAAGTAAACTGTAAGGAGAAAGCCGTTTAGGAAAGCTACGATAAATGGACCGACTGGGTCTGGTGATATAGCGATGTTACTAAAAACGACGCTCGGCTTAATTATGCCAGCTAGAAGCCTGTAATAGATTGGAAGAGGGCTTGCAGGCTCCTCTGGAGGCTTTTTTAAGAGAGGGAGTAGACGTTCAATGGTCTCCTCGCCGATTTTAGCGCCGCAACTTGGACAATTCACCTCATCAGGTGAAACTTTAAAGTTACAGTTTGGGCATCTCACCCCAGCCACCAAAAAGAAGAATGAGTAAGTCCCTCTAAATATTTTTTCTGAGAAAAAGATTGTTTCAAACTAATCTAGACCATTTCTGTAAGAGAAAGACGGATGTATCCATCATAAGTTATGTTTACAGATAATAGATAGTAAGGAGTCCAGGGCTTAACACCAAAGACGAGAGTGTAACCGTTTTTCTCGCTGAACGTGAAAACGCGGCTTGCTAACCCCTGAATTACAGGTGAGGGCTCCGAGCATACACCGAGCAGACACATGTTTCCGACTAAGGGACGACTTGTTAATGAGTATATCAAGCGCGTAACATCATTATATCCGAGCTCGGCATTCAAATAATCAATGTTAAGTATAAGCAGAATAGGAGACGACACGCCTTCTGAAAGACGGGCTCCAATGTTACTTATAATTTCATCCACACTGCCGAGGACCGGGAGAAAGACAAGCGACTTGTATTCTTCGAAGGGTAGAAAGGGAGGCGGTCTTAAGAAAGGTTCCATACCGATCGAAGCAACAATACCACCATTCTTCACGAAGCAATTAATGATGCTTAGAAAGGTCAATGATCGAATAAGCAACGGAACATTTGCGTCAAAAACGAAAAGGTTGAAACAGTCCTCGGCTAAGCCACCCAGAAAGCGATCAAAGGACTCTGATCCAAAACTAATGAGTCTCTTACCCAACACTCCAGTATAGGCACCACTTTTTTCTAAAGCTAAACCTTGAATTTTACTTAAAAAATTCCCTGGCAAACTCTCAACATCCATCAACGAACGTGAAAAAGGCAGAAAACGACCCCCAAGTAGAGTGTAGAAAAAAGACGAGTCGGAAAGCTTCACTCCGCAAAGCTTCTTAAACAAAGCTCTTCTGACCACCCTACTATTCACTTCTTCCGATTCAAGCACTACAACACCATCAACAATACGACCCAGATCACCCTCTCTTCTAACAGCAACAATACTGCGAAGACCTGTATGCCTAAGAAACGAAACGTAAAGTTCCATGACTGAAACAGGGTCCAAGCCGACCACGTTACAAACGCCCTCGAAGTCGTCTACAAAAATAAAAGCGCCCTTCACCTTTTCCGCCTTTTCATAAAGAAACCTCAAAAATATCGGCAAATTAGACCTCGAAATAGACTCATAAACATCTTCCTCTTGAGGAAAAGTGAAATCATTTGCATCAATCACTTCACGCAAATACCGACTCAAGTCACCATGCCTACTAAGAAGGGCAGCGCGACTAACACCACAAGAAACATAGATCCCGCACTCGACGCCACCAATCTCCCTTAACACCTCAAACCCAAAGAGAGTCTTCCCAACCCCAGAATCACCACAAACAAGCAAAGCATTATTCTCATTCAATCCAAAAAATGCCCTAAGAAGTTTAAACAAATCTTTCACCCAAAAATAAAAAAATACACAAAAACCACAAAAATACTTAACGCAATTTGAAAAAGAAAACCACCAAGTAATATTGTTATACCAAAAACACCATTATAACAAGGCAATTTGTAGTGCTGTTTTTTACACAGTATTTATTGTATAATCCTCCTTTATTCTCCTTTATAAGCACGCAATAAGTTTTAAGCGACGAAAGAAAAATATTACTCGTCAAAATAGCGTTATCCGTCAAATGATAGATTCACTTCCCGCAATATGAGCTAAGATTAGCGAAGAAACAAAAACAAAAAAGACGGCAAGCACCTCAACGAATAAAACCCCTTCCATCCTATGAAAGACGGAAAGAGCAACCAAAACAGTATATGTAAAAAATACATCACGAAAAAATTAATAACGTCTCGAACAACAAGCTCGCTGAGCGCCCCGGTGGTGCAGCCACCCTACAGCTATAACGGCAGAGCATAAGGGATATCATAAGCCCTAAATCTCAATCCCCCACACTCATCCTCGTCTTCCTTACTTTTAGTGATGAAAGACTGCACTGCTGCCAAGAAAGAGAAGCTTCGGGTTTCATGCAATTCGCGGTGCTGCCGCCACTACACTATGTTTGACACCCTCAGCATCCACGCCACATACTTCATGTCCTCCTCACTCAGCTTCCCCGCCACCGAACCATTAAGGACCAGAAGCTTAGCCTTCCTGTCCGGCAGCGCCCCCATCACCTGGCCGAGTGCCACTACGAGCATCTCCCTAGGCAGCTTCTCCACGACAAGCCTCGCAACTTCAAGCTTAGCCTCCTTGTCCGGCATTCCGCCTATGATGTCTCCCGCCTTGCGTGCCATCTCTTCTGGCGGCAGTTTTTCGGTGATGGTTTTTGCGGCCTTGAACTTGTATTCTTGTGGTAGTGCCTTTATTATTCCGAGGGATTCGCTTGCTAGAACTTGTGGTGGTAGCTTCTGAGCTAGCTCTATTACCAGCTTTATGGCTTCCTCCTCTCTCCTATTCATCACCAGCGTCTCTATTATTGGAGGTATCATTAACGGGTTTTTCAATGCAGTCTTTGAGGTACCACTCATACGAGAGACGGGCCATCCCCTCATCTCAATATACTGCATACACTTCATCGCCAAACCCCTATCTGTCCCTAGGGAGTGTTAAAATTGTTTCGCACACCATTCTCTTCCGCTCCTCCGTCTTCGGCTCCGTTATTATGGCGGGGATGATGACCGACGCATCATCCTTTGCCACCCTCTTGCAGTCCACAATAGTGATAATCGCCTCAACGTCTCCCATCTTCGCCCTCAACACGTATTACCCGCTCTTCGGCTTTCCCAGAAGCGTTAAGGTTAGGTCTCCCCTGGTGAGGGTGGCGTCCGGATGCTTAATGAGCGACCAGAGCTCAGTTGAGAAGGAGCCAGCGTTGACCAGTATAGGGATGGGGACGCCGCGCCCCCCAGTCATTTCCGTGACGCCCTTAACCTCCCTAACGATGCTTGTGATCGTTTCGAGTGAGGCTGTGTCGCTGGAGGTCTTCGCCTCAAACATGAATATGAGCGGCCCGCCGCCCTCGAGCTCCACCCTCTTCTCCCCAGGTAGGAACCCCTTGATGAAACCGATCACCTTCTCCGCCAGCCCACCCCTCTTAACGTCCTCCAGCGACACCACAGTAAGATCGATCATCTTCCTCCTCCCCCAACTCCCTTACCGTCAGCTCCCTGGCATCTATCACTCCCTTAATCCCGGCAAGTGCACAGATGACGTCAACTAGGAGGCTGTGGGCTCCCCTCACCCCACCCTCAGCTTTCCCCCCAGTACTCCCAGCTTCCTGAAGGAAGCTGTCGAGGGTTACGTATCTGCTCTCGCGCCTTCCACCCTCGCAACGCTCACACCCTTCCCTCATCCTCCCACCCCCATCTGCGCGGCAGCAAAACACCCACCCCTCAGTGTATTAAAC
>JAHLWW010000048.1 GCA_019057715.1 Candidatus Jordarchaeum sp. JNZ_1113 | reverse complement strand
CCACAGCATACCATTCAGAAGAATTCAGTTCTACATCTCCTATAAGGGGATGGAGCGTGGCTTTAAGCCGGAAACTGTTGACGCTAAGAACACCTCTAGGACGTGCCCGATGTGTGGCGAAATTAGTAAGCCGAATGGGCATGTCTTCAAGTGTAGGCGGTGCGGGTTCCAGGCGGATAGACACTTTGTCGCTGCATGGAACATTGCCATGAAGCTCTTGATGTGCCGTCCTTTACCGTTGGCGGCGAAAGCCACCGATGAATTTAAAGAGGTGGAACGGATAGTCATAAAAAGTTAACTATCCGACAACGGTGGTAGCTGGCTTACTGCCATGAGAACTGGAGCTGCGGGTGGCATCGCCGCTAAGTACCTTGCTAAACCAAGTTCAGGTTCTGTTTGTTTCATTGGTGCCGGGACACAAGCTAGAACCCGGCTTATGGCGCTGAAAATCGTGCTAGGCGAGCTTCGAAAAGTAAGCGTTTACGATTTGAAGGCTGAGGCATCATGCAGCTTCACCGAGTACGCGAAGGTTTTTCTGGAGGGCGATGCAAAGGTAAAAGTTTGTAGTTCTCCTCGAGAAGCCGTAGAGGGGGCGGACATAATAGTCACTACAACCCCCTCAAGGGAGCCTGTAGTCATGAACGAGTGGGTTTCGGAGGGAGTTCACTTTAATTGTATAGGAGCTGACGCGCCTGGAAAGCAAGAAATTGACCCAGTCATTCTAGTGAAGGCAAAGGTCGTAGTTGATGACGTGGAGCAAGCGGTTCACTGTGGCGAGATAAACGTCCCAATCAAGAGTGGGATCTTCGACTCTAGAATGATTTATGGAGAACTGGGGGAAATAGTGGCTGGACTTAAGAAAGGTAGAGAGTCGGATGGGGAAATAACGGTCTTCACATCCACCGGGATAGCCATTCAGGACGCCGCCACCGCCAAGCTAGCATACGAAAAAGCGCTTATGAGGGGGGTTGGAACAAGGATTAACTTTGTAATCTGAACCCGGCAGCGGCCATCAACTAAACTCCTATCGCCTGCTTCCCACACCATAAAAATCCTCATCAATAAAAACTCCGCGAGGATTAAAACCACTATGTCCCTGCAATTACTTTTTGCCTTTACATTTGCTCGATCCCGAAGATACGTTTTTCATACATCAAAATTCCTTTCTAGATTCCACTCTAGACCCTCCATACATTCACCGTGCTTCCTGAAAAAGCCTTCTGGAACGGGTTGACAACGTAGCTCCTCGACTTTTTTCATTCCTAGTCGGCGGTGTATCTTGCTGGTGCCAACTGTATTCTCGCATGGTTTACTAGGTAACCATTTCAAGGTTCCACCTTTTCATGTGCTCTTATAGCGTTAGGGCGCAACTGAGACGACGACAATCCCCGTAATGCAGGAAACCTCTTTTCAAGCACCTCTATAATCTCACACGTTGCTACCCGCTCAACATTAAAACCCTGTAAGCATACTATGATAACTCCGAGAAACGTCGTAGTCGGAAATAAGGCAATTCCCCCCCTTAAAAATCAAGTAGGATAAAGAGCAGATTTTTGGCTGGATTATCGAAGCGGAACGTGGCGCCAGTAAGAAGTCATCTTTCTTCTTTAACCCTCCTTTCTTCTTTAACCCTCCTTCTCATGGCGTGTCCCCTTTAATGTGCCACTTGCTCCTCACCTAGACGCGAAGGGGGTTGCGGATTCTTCCAAGAAACTCTAAGGCGCCATCAATCCCTTCTCAAGGTTATTCTACTGGTTGGCTTTAATAACGCCGCCTTTAACCTCCACCTCAACACCCTACCTCATTCAAGTCTACCTCTTCTGACCTCCCTCCGGCACCAGCACCTCCAACGTCAACCTTATTTTCAGCTAAATAAACCACTAAACACTGTATTCTTAGCAGAAACTTTTTAGCAAAGCCAACTTGGTAGCACTGCTAAGCAGGAAGCACTAGTTGGGGCACACTTAGATGCTGCCACCTAACAGCTAATCCCAAGTTTATAGCGTAGTGCCGGGGCCTTGGATTCCCAGACCACAGACATATGGCGTCTTTTTTCGAAGGGCATTTGTTGCACGGCCATCTTTTCAGAACTCTGTCCTATGCGCGTATTCCCCGTAGACTTCTCTTAGAACGCCGCACAGTTCGCCGATTGTAGCGTATGCCTTCACAGCTTTTATGATCACCGGCATGAGATTCTCCCTTCCCTCCTCTGCCTTTACCCTTAACTCCTCCAGCGCGTCCTTCACCTTTTCGTTGTCCCTTTCTCTCCTCAACTTCTCTAAGTTTTTCACAGCCTTCTCCTCGACCGTTGGGTCAACTCTGTGTACTGGAACCCTAACCTTATCTTCTTCTCTAAACATGTTGATTCCAACTATGATCGCTTCTCCTCTCTCGACGGCTTTCTGGAAGCTGTACGCTTTACTAGATATTTCCCTCTGAACGTAGCCTTTCTCTATCGCCGAGACCATACCCCCCATACCCTCTATTTCTTCAATGTATCTCTCCGCCTTTTCCTCTATAGTGTCGGTTAAAGCTTCTACATAGTATGACCCGCCGAGCGGGTCTATGGTGTCAGCTACCCCTGTCTCATACGCTATAATCTGCTGTGTTCTAAGGGCAACTTTGACCGCTTCCTCGCTCGGCAAAGCCAGCGCCTCATCGTAAGAGTTTGTGTGGAGCGACTGGGCTCCTCCTAGGACTGCGGCAAGCGCCTGAATGGCGACTCTAACAATGTTGTTGAGGGGTTGCTGCGCCGTTAGCGTTGATCCGGCTGTCTGCACGTGGAACCGCAGCATCATAGCCTCCCTGCTCTTCGCCCCGAATTTTTCCTTCATTATCTTGGCCCACAACCTTCTCGCAGCCCTAAACTTAGCTACCTCCTCGAAGAAGTTGTTGTGGGCGCTGAAGAAAAAGGATAGCCTGCCAGCGAACTTGTCCACGTCAAGCCCTCTCTCCATGACCGCTCTAACATACTCTATTCCATCGGCTAGGGTGAATGCGACCTCCTGCACCGCGTCAGCCCCGGCCTCCCTTATATGGTAACCAGAGATCGATATTGGGTTCCAGAGAGGCATGTTGCGAGCACAGTACTCTATGACGTCGACCACGAGCTTCATTGACGGCTTTGGAGGAAAGATGTACATTCCTCTAGCTATATACTCCTTTAATATGTCGTTTTGAACAGTTCCGCGTAGCTCGGACGGAGGGATCCCCCTCTTCTCTGCAAGCGCAACATACATGGCGAGGATGACCGCCGTCGGAGCATTAATCGTCATGGAAGTGCTTACCTTGTCGAGTGGTATTCCGTCAAAGAGGACTTCCATGTCTCTCAGAGAGCTCACGGCAACCCCGACTCTCCCAACCTCCCCCGCCGCTAACGGATGGTCAGAGTCGTAACCCATCTGCGTCGGGAGGTCAAAGGCGACGCTGAGCCCAGTTTGACCCTGAGATAGCAGGTACTTGAACCTCCTGTTGCTCTCCTCGGCAGTGCCAAACCCGGCGTACTGCCGCATAGTCCACAAGCGTCCACGATACATGGTCTCGTAAACTCCCCGCGTGAAGGGGTACTCGCCTGGAAAGCCAAGCTTCTCCAAATACTTCTCCTCGCCAAAGTCCAGGGGAGTGTAAATCCTCTTAACCTCAATCCCCGAGGAAGTCCTAAACTCCCTAACTCTCTCAGGCTGTTTGGCTAGCGAGTTTTCAACTTTCTCGCTCCAACTCTTAAGCCTCTTTTCGAGGTCATCCTTACTCATGCTTACTCCTCCGGAACAAGTATTAGACCACGTATAGGAGCGCCGCCCACCTCCCCAACAACGTCGATGACTGCCCTAACCTTCACTCCAACCTTCAAGTCCTTCCCCCTCACTCGGCCAAAACACCTTACCCCACCGAACTCGGCTATGCCAAGCGCATATGGAGCCTCGCCCCTAGCCCTTTCCGGCAAAGCGTGAAGAAGCGTGAAGGACACCAGGCTACCCGACTCCCAGCCCGGGTGAAACTCCTCAAACCCATCGAACCTGCACTTCACACACCTCGCCCTCGGAAATTGTATTTGCCCACACCTCTTACACTTAACGTATGAGACCTCTCTCACCCTTCTCACCTTCTTTCAAGTATATGGACGAGGATGCTGTTCCCGAAGCCTCCGAAGTTGACGGATAACCCAACCTCGGCTCCCTCAACTTGCCTCCTCCCAGCTTCCCCCCTAAGCTGCCACGTTAACTCAACGATCTGAGCTACGCCGGTCGCGCCGAGCGGATGCCCCCTAGCCTTTAATCCCCCGCTCGGGTTTATCGGGATCCTCCCTCCAAGCCATGTTTCTCCCTCCTCCACCGCTCTCGCTCCCTCCCCCTTCCTGAAAAATCCTACGTCCTCGGACTGCACTACTTCGAGTATGGTGAAAGCGTCGTGAAGCTCTGCCACGTCAACGTCGCCCGGCTCCACTCCCGCCATCTCATAAGCTTTCTCGGACGCCACTCTAAGAGCACTGAGAACGGTGGGGTCATCTCTCTCTGTTACTGACTGAACATCCGTGGCGTGACCAACACCCTTGATTATTACGGGCGTATCCGTGAACTCGCTCGCCCTCTCAGCGGGGCACAGGACTAATGCTGCAGCTCCATCGCTCACAGGGCAGACATCGTATAGGCGAAGCGGCTCCGCCACCACAGGGGAGTTAAGCACGTCGTCAAGCGTGATCTCCTTCTGGAAGTGAGCGTAAGGGTTGAGAGAGCCATTCTTGTGGTTCTTGACAGCTACAAGCGAAATCGACTCCCGCCTAACCCCATATTTCTCCATGTACATCCTAGCGAGGAGGGCTCCAAGCGAAGGTAGAGTTGCTCCGCACGCGTACTCGTAAGGGTGAAGTAGCGTCGATATGACGTCCGCCAGTCTACCTGTAGGCGTGTCGGTCATTTTCTCTCCTCCAGCAACGAGAACCAAGTCATGAATCCCCGACGCGACCGCCATGAAACCCGCCTTAACAGCTGAGCCCCCACTTGCTGGACCATTCTCTATTCTGTCAGCCGCCGCTGGTAGGAGCCCTATTCTGTCAGCCAGCACACTGGCAACCCCGGTAACGCCGTTAAGCTCGCCGGAGCACATGTTGCCCACATAGATGGCGTCGAACCCCCTCTCGGAGGCTCCAGCATCCGTTATCGCCGCCAGGGATGCTTCAACGAGAAGGTCGACAAGCCCCCTCTCCAGCTTTCCGAAACGCGTCATGCCACAACCAATAATAGCTACGCCACGCATCCTCCCACCCCTCCCTCAAAAAATCAAAAGGAAGAAAAAGGTTCGTTTATGGTCTCTCTATTAGGACTGCTGTTCCTTGTCCTCCGCCGCAGCACATGTTTGCGATTCCATACCTGCCGTCCATCAGGTTCAGTATCCTTGCCAGTGTCCCCGTCAGCCTTGCCCCCGTCATGCCCAGCGGGTGGCCGATGGCTATTGCTCCACCCTTAACATTTACGATGTCCGGGTTTATTCCGAGTTCCCTTATGCAGTAGAGTGTTACGACGGCGAACGCCTCGTTTATTTCCCAGAAATCTATGTCGCTCACTTTAAGCTTTGCCTTCTTCAAGATCTTCTTTGAAGCTGGAACCGGCCCCTTCCCCATGACGCTCGGGTCTACACCAGCCCAAGCAGCGTATCTCAGGTATGCCATTGGCTCAATGCCGTACTCCTTAGCTTTCTTTTCGCTCATCAATATGACTGCTCCTGCACCGGCGTTCAATGGCGACGAGTTGCCCGCCGTTATGATGCCACCCGGCTTAAATGCTGGCGGCAGGCTTGCGATCTTCTCGAGCGTAGTGTCCTCCCTAACGCTCTGATCCCTGTCTATCACGGTCTTTGTGCCGTCAGCCAAAGTGACCTCGATGGGAAGGATCTCGTCTTTGAAGTATCCTTCCTTATAGGCTTTGGCTGCTAGCTGGTGGCTTCTCAGGGACCACTCGTCCATCTCCCGCTTGGTTATGCCTGACTCCTCAGCCAGCTTCTCAGCGGTCAAACCCATGTTGAACGCGATCATCCAATCAAACCTTTTCTCTCTCTTAATGTATTCCGCGTTGGGGCTTATGTTCGCCCCCATGGGGACGTGAGTCATGTGCTCGTAGCCGCCCGCCACCACAACCTCCGAAACGCCCGTCTCGATCTCCATCGCCCCTATGCCTATCGCGGTCATAGCTGAGCCACACTGTCTCTCAACGCCGAGTGCAGGGGTTTCAAACTCCAGCCCCGCTTGAAGACTTATCAGTCTACCGCCGTAGTTGAACTGCTCCCCGGACTGGTTGGCGCACCCCATGATGCAGTGATCAATATCCTTTTTGTCTATTCCAGTACGTTCTACAAGCTCTTTCACAACTATAGCAGCCAGCTCATCCGCTCTCACACTGTTAAAAACATCTTTTTCAGGTTCCTTCGGCCGAGACCTAGAAATAGGAGTTCTCAAGTAACCCGCAATAACCACGTTCCACACGGCACATCTCCCTCCATAGGTTCGTCTTAACGGCTTTTGAATAGCTCTTATTAACTTTCCGCCATAAGGCAAAGCAGCATCAACCATAAAAAGACTTCATTCGGCGACTACAACTTAACTTTTAAAGGGAGAGAAGGCGCTTGTTCCTATGGTTTTAGTGGTGGGAGAAATTGGGAAGAATTTACGTTGTGCACAAGCATTACGCGCGTCGCCTACACTGGGATTTGAGGTTGGAGAAGGATGGCTTCCTCAAAAGCTGGGCTGTGCCCAAGGAGCCCCCAAGCGAGAAGGGAGTGAGGAGACTTGCAATAGCCACAGAGGACCACTCCATAGAGTACGCTGAATTTGAAGGCTTCATCCCCGAAGGGGAGTATGGCGCGGGAAAAGTCGAAATATGGGACCGCGGCGTCTATGAGGAGGAAAAATGGGTTAACGACGAAATAATAGTCCTTTTGAAAGGGGAAAAGCTGAGGGGCCGATACTGCCTAGTAAGGTTCAAGAAGGTAAAAGACGGATGGTTGCTCTTCAGATACGATTAGCTCTAAGAGCATCTGCGTCTTCATAGTTCTGTTCGCGTTAAAGTTGCACGCCGCAACATTAACTTGTTGAGTCAGCTTCCACGACCGCTCAACGTACTCTTAACCCTCAGCGCGTTTTTCTAAAGTTAGTAGCATGCTTCCCTCTCTATATCCCTCCAAGTCTAGTGTCACGTACTTAAAGCCCAGCGTCTTAAGTTCCTCAGCGATCCTTCGCATTACTTCGACGTCAAAAAGGCGTTTCACCTCGCCTTCCTCAACTTCTATTCTTGCCAGCCCGTTATGGTCTCTGACTCTAACCTGCCTCACCCCGGCTATGCGTTTCACGGCCGCCTCGGCTCTGCCAACCCTCACAACCCTCTCAACAGTTATCCTCTCGTTGAAAGGTATGCGTGACGCCAAACACGCCATTGATGGCTTATCATGCACGGAAAGACCAATAATCCCGGCCAGCCTCCTAATTTCTTCCTTCGTAAAGCCAGCTTCAACCCAAGGACTGTAAACATCCCCCTCCTCTGAAACAGCCCTCCACCCGGGTCTGTGCCCTTTCAAGTCGGATAAGTTTGTCCCCTCGAAGACGGCGCCTAATCCGAGGTCTCCCGCAATCCTCTTCAAAGCCCTCAGCAGGCTCTTCTTGCAGTAGTAGCACCTGTCCTCCGGGTTCCGAACGAAGTTCTCATCCGAAAACTCATCGCTCTCGACGAGAAGATGCCTTACCCCTATCTCCCGCGCAACCTTACTTGCCTCCTCAACTTCCTCCGAAGGGTAAAGTGGCGAGACAGCGGTAACAGCGACAACCCTGTCGCCCAGCAAGTTGCGGCAAACCGCAGCTAGCGTGGAGCTGTCAACGCCTCCAGAGAAAGCGACGACAACGCCTCTCCTCCCCTTATCAAGTATAAACTTCCTCAACTTATCGTATTTCTCGTCGAACGATAGTTGGCTAGCTTCCAAATTATGCCCCTCAAAGACACTTAAAGGTAACCAAAATTAAAGTTGACGCTCCTTCATCAAGAGAAAGAGCCACGCCTCCAGAATACGCTTACCTCTACTAGGAAGCCACTCTAATCCACATTAGCTGTTCGTTGAACGGAGTTTAACAGGTCTTCGAGAAATAATATTTGCACGTCAAATGGTCTCTTCTCGTTCTCATCAGCTAACTCCTTTTCCCTAACCGCGAAGAGAGCTGGCGCAGAAACATACTTAGCTAAACCCAAAGTGAAGCAGTCAGCCAATGAAACCTTGCGCTCACACTTATACTTCGCAGAGAGCTCGAAAATGCGGCCTACATCTTCAACTATGAAGTATCCTGACCTAACCAGACTTGTAACCTTCTCGCTAGCCGTCCGCCAACCAATGTGCCTGCAAAGAACGTATAATGCCTCAGCTAACGTAATATGCGTTACGTACGGGATAATTTCCCCATCCTGAATCATCCTTTTAATCACGTTTCCCCTAATCGTTGATAAAAGCAACTCCACAATCACGCTCGTGTCAAGCACTAATTTACCTCTAGGTAGTTCCCCGTCAGACCTCCTCCTCTCCTTCAAGATCCCTTCTCCTCTCCTCTACAAGACTTCTAATAACCAACTCTGGACGGACGCCTTCTATAGGCCTACAGGCCTCCTCCAGCAGTTCAGGCTTCCTTCTCCTTTCAAGTATCAGATACATTATTGCATCCTCGAAATCCACCTTTCTCCCCCACTTCAATTGTAGCTTCGCCATCTCCCGCAACAACTCTCTCTTAACAGCATCAGAAAGAGAAATCGTAGTACGCCCCACAATCACCACCCATCTTCCTCGCAACCACACATAGAATACATTATACAAAATACATTATACAAAATATAAATTTTATTCATTGAATAACCAAGATAAGTTACATTCACCGGTGGTCACGCCAGGACAGCCACACTAGGTGGCGGTATCCTTCAACGCTTCAATAACTTCTTTAATTTTTTAGAGGAAACTTTGCTTTTACGCAGAGAGAACAAATATCCTTTAAAAATGGTTCCTACGTTTAGCTTGCTAGAAAAAAGAGGGGACTATGCTAGTTCGGGTATGACTTCTTCCAGTTTAACTCTTCTTTTGCCTTTCTTGTCGGTGATCTCCACTATGAGCGGGATGCCTTTTGCCCCCATGCGTTTGAGTATTTCCTGTGCTAGCTTGAGGACATCCATGGGGTCTAGGCATGCTTCCGGTGGAAGTACTCCTTTGCCATGCACTTTGCCCTGCGCCATCAGTATTGTTCCTATGGCTGCAGGTATCCCTGTTCCTTCACCCATCCCTGCCCCCTTTGATGTGAAGGAGAACGAGTAGGTTACGTCTTCTCCTCCCTTCTTTCCTTTGACGTCTATTTTGAGGCACCCCATGGCCTGGGTCATGCCAGCCTCCTTGAGGAGTTTCTCCCTTTGTGAGAGTATGAATGCTACGGCGAACTCGAGTGGGACAACTTTCTGCCCCTGAACGTCTATAGGCTCCTTGCTCGTCATCCCGAGCCTGACGACGTCCTTTATGAGGTTTATGTATTTCGGCGGTGCAACTGTACCAAGGTTTGTAACTCTCTTAACTCCCTTAATGTACTTGGGCAGGGTTATCGTTTCAGGGTGAGGATAGGCATGGACGTGATATGTTCCGATCTCCGGGAACTCAACCTCTGTCTCAAGTGCCTTTCCGCTCTCATCGAAAAGCCTTACGGTAACCATCTTTCCATCTAGGAACATGGGTATGTCCATCATCATCGAGTGTATCCTGTGCTTTATGACAGCCGCCCCCTCACTCGCCTCGCCTCCATGAACGTGGAGGATATCTATAGCATCCGTTCTATCTAGAAGGTTTTCAGCGCAGTACTTCGCTATCACGTTGGCGAGGCCCGGCGAGCTCCCCATCCCTATGAGCGCAGTCACGCCAGCCTTCCTAGCGTCATCGTCCATTTTGAGCTGCTCCATCGTCGCGTCCAAGTCATCACACACATCAACATAGTTGACCTTAGCATCTATAGCCGCCCTCAAAACCTTCGGGCCATACTCGTAGAACGGGCCGGTACAGTTAAGCACGACATCCGCATCCTTCATTGCGCTCTTCAAGCTCTCCCGGTCATTAACATCGATGCATTTTACGTCCGTCTTGCACTTGCAAGCTGCAGCAATCCTGCCTGCAGCCTCCTCACGCACATCTCCTAAAATCATTTCGTCAAACAAGCCGCTTGCACCCAGAATCATGGCGGCCGTACCGCCAACAGTCCCGCAACCCAACACGCAAACCTTCATTCCTAACACGCCCCACAACCAAGACTAGGAAACCAAGAAAAATACGTTTTTCCTTATAAAAAACAATTTCGCATGCATCATTCAAAAGATAAAGAGAGCGTTCAAAAGATAAAGAGAGTGGCTTCCTTTACTCGTATCTTTTCTCCTCTGTTTTGTCGGCATCTGCGGCGTCTTCTTCTATGTCTCTCGCCGGCGTTCTCTCTCCTTTCAGGTACTCTTTGTAGACCTCGTGCTGTATGATCATCCTCATGACCTCGTTCGAACCCGTCCATATAAGCCCTAAGCGTGCATCCCTAAGCGCTCTCTCCACAGGGTATACTGTGGTATAACCTATTCCTCCGAGTATCTGCATCGCGTTGTTCACCGCCTCCCATCCGGCCTCTGTGGAGAACGCCTTAGCCTCAGCCACAAGCCTCCTCGCATCAAGCCCCTGATCGGCGGCTCTCGCAGCCATATACGTTAAGGCTCTTGCCGCGTCAAGCTTCATAACACTCTCAGCAACCTTGAAGCTTACCCCCTGAAAGTCCCTTATGGGGCGCCCAAAAGCCCTCCTCAAAATACTATACCTTATAGCCACATCCAGCGCGGCCCGACCACCACCTATCGCTCCAGCCGCGGATGTAAGCCTTTCAGGCACCATCATCCTGTTAAATATGGCTGCACCCTCGTTCTCTTTGCCAAGAAGGTTTTCGGCTGGAACATGGACATCCTTAAAGACAAGCCGCGACGTCCCCATCCCCCTAAAGCCAAGAAGATTATAAGAGTAGGCGACCTCAACACCCATGCCTCTCTCAACTATGAAGGCGCTTATAGCTCTATGGCCAGGCACATTTGGGTCAAGATTAGTCCTAGCGTAGACCAGTATGAAGTCCGCCGTCTTACCTCCAGCTATAAACCGTTTCTCCCCATTAAGAACATAATACTCGCCATCCTTCCGTGCGGTCGTGGTGGTTCCGAAAAAGTCGGATCCGCCTCCTCCGCGAGGCTCAGTCAGCGCCTCGGCAGAAACGAGCTTACCCTTAAGCATCGGAACAAGGTACTTCCTTTTCTGCTCTTCCGTCCCGAAGTGGTAGAGAGCCTCGCCCACTATGCTGGGCATCGAGTAGGCG
>JAHLWW010000047.1 GCA_019057715.1 Candidatus Jordarchaeum sp. JNZ_1113 | reverse complement strand
AAGTAAGACACAATTTTACCCTTGCCCTCATCACCAAAAAATCCTCCCACAACAATGTAACACGCCAACAAGACCACCCTTCACAGTTATTAGTTATAATTCCAACTCAAAAACAACCAGCAACCTTAAAAATGGTTCGCCTCCCAACAAGCCTAAACTTCTCAAAGAAAAAATAGGAGTCTTGTTGTTTCACGTTAATCTCAAAAAATATTTAGCTGTAACCACGCGAATTATTCATGGTGGGTGGCGATGATTTAAAAGAGAGTCTGATGCTGTGACGAGAAGGCATTTGAATGACGCCCCCACCGCTCTCCCTCTTAAGTTGTCAGTCCTCATTTTTAGCTCCTCACAGCCGTAGCTCGGAAGACCGTCGTAGTCATCATTCGCAACGGAAACCTCTCCTCCGCAGGAGGCCTATTTTTCCGTTCCTCTTTTCATCATTAAGATCTTCCTACTTTTGACTTAAAAGGATTCTGAGCTCCAATTTCGCTCCGCTATTTCCTGCAGATGAAAGTGTTTAAGAAGGTGTAGCGACAAATTTAAAGGTTGGGTGGAGGGGTTTCCCATTGTTTTAGTCTTCCCATCGGAGGGCAACTCGGATGACGAAGTACATTATGGTCACTGGGGGAGTAATGTCGGGCATAGGGAAAGGCGTTACGACAGCTTCCATAGGCAAACTTTTCCAGTTTAGAAACTACGACGTCGACGTGATCAAGATCGATCCTTACCTTAACGTTGATCCAGGTACTCTTAACCCAGTAGAGCACGGAGAAGTTTACATAACCGAGGAGGTCTGGGAGTTTAAGCCAGTTGAGGGATTTAAGCTCACCATATCCGAAATAGACCAGGATTTCGGCACATATGAGCGCTTCTTGGGCAAGGTTATTTCACCAGAACAAAACATAACTTCAGGCCAAGTCTACTTGACGGTAATCCTTCAAGAGAGACGTGGGGAATTCCTCGGCAAGACAATCCAGATAATCCCCCACATAACCGACGAGATCAAGAGACGAATAAGAACAGTGGCCGAGAAAAAGAAGCCCGACATTCTTCTCATAGAAGTCGGGGGGACAGTTGGTGACATAGAAGCGATGCCTTACCTAGAGGCCATAAGGCAGTTCAGGCTGGAGGAGGGGAAGGGAAACACTGCCCTAGTACACGTAACATATGTCCCCTTCCTCGAGACCGTCCAGCAGCAAAAGTCGAAGCCTACCCAGCACAGTGTCAGAACACTTCAGGGGATGGGTCTTCAGCCGGATGTCATAGTGTGCAGGTCCGAGGAGCCTTTGTCTGATGACATTAAGAGGAAACTCAGCCTCTACTGCAACGTGCCGCCCGAAGCCGTAATATCAAACCCAGACCTCGAAGTCGTGTACAAGCTTCCTCTGCTTTTCGAAGAACAAAAGTTGGGAGACTACCTCTGCAACATCCTATCTCTCCCCTCAAGGTCCCCTGACTTAGAAGGATGGAGAAAGCTGGTTTCGCTTTACGAGAACGCGACGGGAACCGTTAGAATAGCCATGCCCGGAAAGTACACGCAAATAGTGGACAGCTACATAAGCATTAACGAGGCAATAAGGCATGCTGCAGCCGCCTTTGGAGTGAGGCCCCACATAGAATGGATAGACACATCCACTTTCGAAGAGGACCCCGGAAAATTGGAGATCCTCGACTCGTTTGATGGCGTTCTCTTGACCCCTGGTTTCGGGGTCAGAGGAGTTGAAGGAATGATCCTTGCGGCAGAATACGCCATAGAGAGAAAGTTGCCATACCTTGGAATATGCTTCGGGGGCCAGATACTTTTCATAGCGTTCTGTAGAGTCGTCCTAGGAATGAAGGTTGCCAACAGCTCAGAGGTCGATCCAGATACTCCCTACCCTGTAGTTGACCTCCTACCTGAACAAAGAAACTTTAAGGATAAGGGTGGAACAATGCGCCTAGGCGGGCATGAAGTTCACATAGTTAGGGGCAGTAAGCTATGGGATGCTTACAAGCAAGATGTCGTCGTCGAACGCTTTAGACACAGGTACCACATAATGCCAGATTACGCCAGAAAGGCCGAGAATGCCGGGCTAAGAGTTTCAGCTTACGATGCAACAGGCAAAATAATAAACGCTATAGAGCTCGAGGAAGGTTGGCTCGTCGGTGTGCAGTTCCACCCGGAGTTCAAAAGTAGGCCGGACAAACCTAGCCCGGTCTATAAAGCCTTCATAGAAGCTTCACTTAAAAGAAGGAAAAACATGTAGCCTCCATCTAGCTCAGGGTATCTCAATGTACTCATACGCCTCAGTTACCGAGTTGAAGCAGTAGTGGACTTTCTGGTAATCTCTTCTGAAATCGGCAACCTCTTTTCTTACATTTTCTGGGTTCTCCCTGTCTATTACAACCCTTGCTATGAACTCTGCTATTCGCTCCATCTCCTTCTCCTTCATGCCTATCCTGGTCACTTCGCTGGTTCCCAGCCTTACTCCGCCAGGGTTAATGTAACTCCTCCCCTCACTCGAATCCCATGGAAGAAGATTCCTATTCACTATTATCCCCGCTTTTTCGAGCAGCTTCTCTATGTCTCCCCCCAGTCCAACAGTGTCCTTAAAACCGCTCACATCCATCACGAGAGTATGTGACTCAGTGAATCCCTTGTGTTTTCCGACCACGTCGAACCCCCTATCATGAAGCGCTTTGGCTAAAGCCTTTGCGTTCCTGATAACCTGCCCAGCGTACTCTCTTCCGAACTTCATGAATTCTGCTAGCGCTATCGCTAAAGCTGCAACGTTGTGAAGGTGGTGGTTGCTCGTCAACCCAGGGAAAACCGACCTTTTAATAGCCTCCGCGTGCTCCTCCTTAGATGCTATGAGTCCATGCTGGGGGCCGGGCAGTGTCTTATGAGTGCTCATCGACATAACATCTGCTCCTTCCCTTAAGGGGTCTTGGAAGTAGCCTGCCGCTATAAGCCCGGCAACGTGGGCAGCGTCATAAGCCACGTGAGCCCCCACATCTCTCGCTACCCTGGAGAGCTCCCTGACAGGGTGAGGGAAGAGAAAGACTGAGGCTCCGAAAAGAAGTAACTTTGGTTTAGTCTCAATTATCCTTTCCGCTGAAGCATCAACATCTATGTTCATCTCCTCCTTGTCGAAGACGAAGTAATCTACGTTAAGCCCGTGAACAGCCCCAGCGGTTCCGCCGAGAAACCTTCCATTCTTCGTCTTAAGAGCACCGTGACTGATATGGCCACCATTGGGTATAGAGAGAGCCATCATGGTGTCACCTGGCATTGTAAAGGCCGTGTACACCGCTAGGTTAGCCATCACGCCACTTACGGGACGCACATCGACGAACTCAGCTCTGAAAAGCTTCTTCGCCAGCTCTATACATATCAATTCGACCTCATCTATGTACTGGCATCCCGCATAAACCCTTTCTCCCGGCCACCCCTCAGCATATCTGTGAGCGAAGTCACAGGTTAACGCCTCACGCACGGCAGGGCTCGTCACGTTCTCGCTGGCTATAAGCGGTATGCACTCCCGGAAAAACGCGTGATGTTGCTTCAGCAAACTTCTCACTTTGGTAAATGCCTCATAGGGATCCAACATTAAACCCCCACTTAGCCGCATACTTACCCTAAAAATAATCCTTATATATGTTATCTGTCAGTTCTTATGAGTGCTGCGCGTTTCAAGAAAGCCGTGAGGGGGGAGAACGGTGGGGTTCGAGAAGCAGTTATCTTGGAGGCGTTGCTTAGCCTTAGTGCTGGTTGGCGCTTGGAACGCTGAAGCGGTCTCCATGGGGACCTTTCCCTATGAGTTCCTTCACCCCGCAAATATATTCGTCACATTCATGTATTACGCCCTCCAACTCTTGATAATAGAAGACTTGTACTCCCGCTTCAAGCTAAGCTACCGAGACTTGTTCCTCATAGGAATACTCTTCGGTCTCCTGGAAGAAGGCGTTTTAACGCTAACCTTCTACATTCCGGTGACTGAATGGCTTAAGCCCGGATACGGCCGCATACTCGGAATAAACACCGTCTGGGCGACGTTCCTAACCTTTTTCCACGCAACATACACTGTGACTCTAACCTTCCTGATAATTGACAGGTTCTTCCCGAGGAACCGTGGTCCACTCCTAAACAGGAGAGCCTACGCTCTAATCTTATCTTACCTATTAGTGCTCTACATTGGAAACCCGATACATGTCGCGTTTACCGTCATGCCCTCTCAACTCCACTTTAACTTTAAGCCAAAAATAGAAGCAATTCTCATAGTAGCATTCCTAATAGTAATTCTAATGTTTACTGTAGCTAGCCGAATCAGAAAATCGTCGTATCGCTCATATACTACTGTCAGTCTTCCACAACAATCCATCAACCAGCGTGCACTAATTTCAGACGCATGCATAATTCTTCTAATGTCGGCGGCATGGTTCCTTCCTTACATGCACAACTATGAAGGCTTCCCCGAAACAATAGCTCTTCTATACTCTGTCTCCCTAGCCACCCTAGGACCTCTAGCTTTCTCATGGTACCTCAAACGTAGCGGGGGAGTTAATGAAAAAAGACTGACAATTATAACTGCGTCACTAGTCTCCTTTTACATGTCTCTCAGCGTGTACTGCTACTTTCTCTCTCACGACTACATCTCCATGTTCATTATAGCGGTCACCTTCATACTGGAACTCGAACTAGTATTTAAACGACCACTACTGCTCAGCTCCCCCTCACTTATCAGGGGGACCATTTCTCTCCTAAAGGTGAACCGTGGAAAAAACAAACGAAAGCCTCTAACGAACCGAGATAACAGGGCTTCACAACCCCCAAATTCGTAAGTTAGGCTCTTAAACATGAAAGGAACCGAGAGGCAGAAAATGAGTTATACTTTAGTAAATTATTTATTGTATTTATGTAGACTATTTCATTGTGATTGCTTTGATGGATGGATGAATACGCCGTTAAGGTTTTGAAGAAGCTGAAGGATGGCGGGGCGCGTTTTGGGGAGCTGCGTCAAGTTGTGCGCAACCCGAGAACGTTAAGCAAGAAGTTAAAAATGCTTAGGTCTGAAGGCCTCGTTTTTCATGAGAAGGGTTTCTACCGCCTTTCGGATAAGGGTAAGCGTGCTATACGTCTTCTGGAAGATCTTGAGTCCATTCTGTCTCCTGGCATCACATTGAAAAACGTCGAGAGGTTGCCTTTTATATACGCAGATTTCCTGTCTAAGTACTGTGAAATTTTATATGAGCATTTCTCCCAGCGTCTAGTCGGAGTCCTAGTTTTCGGCTCAGTTGCTAAGGGTAATTGGGATAAGAACTCTGACATTGACTTGTTGGTAGTAGTTGAAGGATGGAATAAGCCTGTCTGGGAGCGAACAAGGGAGCTCCTAAAGCTGAGAAGGAGGATGCGTGAAACACCGGAGTTCAAGAAAGTTATAGAACATGGATACTTCGACGTCGATTCAGCATTACCCTCTAGACGCCTCTGAAGCCTTAAATACTCATAAAATATACATCGACGCGTGCATTGATGGAATAATCCTTTACGAGAAAAACGGCTTCCTCTCGAAGGTTTTAGGGGAGTTCAGGGAGAAGCTTTCAAAGCTTGGATCTAAGCGAGTAACAACGGCTAGCGGAAAAACCTACTGGGTTTTAAAGCAGGTTGATGCGGGGGAGGTTTTCGAGCTGTGAGGAACATCGAGATGGCAGTTCAAGCAATAAAGAGAGCTGCAAGGTGGCTTCAGGGAGCTGAAAGGGCAATGGAAGATGAACGATGGGATGACGTAGTTTACAGCTCACAGATGGCAGCTGAACACTCAACCAAGGCCGTCCTAATCTCTCTAGGAATAGATTTCCCGAAGGAACATGATGTAAGTGATATACTACTACAACTCCAAGAAACCCTAGCATACCTCAATGGTTTAAGAAAGAGCTCGCCTTGGTTGCGGACATAGTAGCTGAGCTCGCCGAACAAAGGGGGCTTGCAGGCTACGGCTTCGAGAAAGGAATAGATGAGTCTTACTTCAATATGCTCCCGATGCTCTGGAAAAAGCTAGGAAAGTGCACACTCTCTGTAAGCAATTTATCCAAGAAATCTTTAATTCATAACAATCACACATTTACATCAAATTTCTCTAAAACAAAAATAAAAGGAACCAAAATGGGGATGTTGACTGTCACACAGGTAATTTTACCTTTCTTTTTATGAGGTATACGTTTTAAACTTTTAACGAAAACTTGCAATAGAAGTTAGATTTTTGCGTCGCATTAGTTTCAGGTGCTATAAACTCTTATAAATTCCGTTCTGCCATAAAACGCTGTACGTGTATGTTGGCGGTGAGATATTGCGCTACAGGTTAAAGGAAGTTAAATGCCCTAAATGTGGCTATGAGTTTCCTAAGGTTCTTCCCGTAGACTGCCAGAAAACTTCTTTTCTTTGCGTCCACTGTTACTGGGAAGAGAAAGGGATAAAGGAAGCTAAGAAAGCCTGATTTTCACTTTGAATGGCTTAGTCTTCGTCTTGTCATAAATAAAGAGGTAATTCCCCTCCCTCACAGCATCCCCCACTTTTTCATCGTCGCTTATGATCCTTGCCGCGTAAGTGACATTTACGGGATCGCTTAGACCCAACGCTTTTTTTATTCTCTCCTTAAGCTCCCGTATGTTTTCCTCCGGGTTTATCTCGAACTCGATGCTCTCAGTAGCATACTCCTCACCGCATACCACGCATTTAGGGTTTCTCTCCAGCTTAACAGAGGTGAACACGCCACTTAAACCGTCATAAAAAAGGTAGCTGTCAAACGGCTTCAACCCAAGTATTATCTTTACTGCTTCTTGGGCTTGCAGTCCTCCTATGATGCAGCTAACCGTTGCTACGGCAGGCGTAACTTCGCCTCTATTTTCTCCTCCATTTTTTTTCCTCTTCTCGCCTTTTGGAGTGCAGGGCTGCTCCAGTTCTCTTCTCGGTGTTAAAGGGTGGCATTCAAGACAGGGTGTGACGTATGGAACAACCACTTGAATGTTCCCCCACCAACCATAAATTCCGCCGTGAATTAGAGGCTTTCTGATGTCTACAGCTAGTGAGTTTAGCCATCGCCTAGCTTCAAACGTGTCCAGTCCATCTATTATCAGGTTGCACCCTTCATACTCGCTTTTCGGAACCTCGGTTATGTTACTGGGGAAAGCTTTCACGGACACGTCAGGATTTACTTCAAGGAGGAATTCACGGGCTACCTCAGCCTTGTTGCGCCCTATGTCATCCTCTCTGAAGAGAAGTTGCCTGCTGAGGTTTGACACTTCAATAGTATCGTAGTCCGCTAGAATCAGCTCCCCGACGCCCATCATCGCTAAGTTTAGCGCAGCAACAGAACCCAGAGCGCCCACTCCGGCGATAAAAACCCGCGCACTCCCAACCTTATCTTGATCCCAACTATCAAGGAGCCACTGCCTATGATATCTTCCTTCCTTCATATCTAATCCTCGGAAACATTCTTCCAAGTAGCATACTTTTTAACCCATTCCTTTGCTATTTTCTCGAACTTTTTCTTGTCATTAAGCATCTGGTTTCCTGCCTCAGTATTTAAGGGGGAATGTGGGTTTGGATAGTTAAGGAGGGCTCGTAACACTTCTATTACACCTACTATTGTCATGTTAGGCGTCCAGTCCCTTCCGAGCACTTCAACGCAGACATTTTTTCCACTCACGTTAGGGTGCCATATTGGAGTGTTCCACTGAACCCTTGGAGGTCTGAAAGGGTATTCCCTAGGTATGAAAATCTCTATCTCGAAGACTCCTCCATCATATATCCCCGTCCCTAGTATCACACCTTTCCAGTGTGTAAGGTCGTTGTTCACAGGCTTAAAAGTGGGCTCTTCCTCCTGCAGCTTTTTAGCTTCATAAGCCAGTCGTGAACTAAATTGCTCATCAGTTAGCATTTCTGACTTGGCCCCCTTCCAACAGTTCTCTAGCCGCCAGTTGCTCTAACTATCACGTAAAGCTTGTCTCCTTCCTCTACTCCCAACTCCTCGATAGTCCGATCATCGTTAACTTGGAACCCTCTAAAAGCAATGGATATAGCGTCTTCAGGCACCTTCTTTCTCTTAGCGACTTCCTCTTTGACTTTTTTTATTTTCATGTCAGGCCGAACATCCATATCCCAAGCGTCCCCACCTATAGCTGAAACAATCTTCACCCTCATCATCATTGCCTCCTAAGCATTCATTAAGTCTCTTTCCCTTATATTTCTCTTACAGTTAGGACATATGGCCTTCACTTTCAACCATTCTAAGAAGTGGCCCCTATGCCCCATGGCGCCACAAGAAGGGCACACAACAACATCATCACCCGGTTTAACCTCACCAAGGCAAACGACACATTTTTGGTCCCAAATCCATTCT
The DNA here is from genome assembly GCA_019057715.1 of Candidatus Jordarchaeum sp. JNZ_1113. GTDB lineage: Archaea > Asgardarchaeota > Jordiarchaeia > Jordiarchaeales > Freyrarchaeaceae > DTBI01. The sequence goes on along the minus strand of JAHLWW010000047.1, from coordinate 3,262 downwards.
CCTACAATCTTTAACTTCAACTTGAAGCGACGCACGGGTAGAACCAAATTTATCCCTTAAGAATCTTAATGTTAAAATTCGCTAAATCTTTTTTGGAAAAATAGTTCATCGGAAATGATTACCTATAGATTTCCGCACGGAACACGAATGAAAATCAGACGGTAACTTTCGAGCTTTACAGTAACTCATTGAATTACTTGGAAAATGGGGAACCTTGGTGGTTGCATTTTAGCCTCTTACTTTCCCTTTTTCGGACAACTCGAACATTCGCTCTATGCTTCTCTTGGCTTTATCCGCCACGTCTTCCGGGACCTTCACCAGATTCTCATGCGGCTTCTTAAGGAGAACTTGCCTTATCTTCTCCAAGCTGTTCTTCTTCATGTTTTTGCAAACTGCTTTGCTTAGCGCCGGAATGAATGTTTTTCCCTTTATCTCTCTCCGCATCCTGTCAACGAGCCCTACCTCTGTCCCAACAATGAACTTTTCATGTTCTGACTCCCTAGCATACCTGTACATTTGGCTCGTGGACCCAATGAAGTCCGCGACCTCCTGCACTTCTGGCGTACATTCCGGGTGCACCATGACCACGGCGTCCGGATGTCTTCTTCTCATCATGGCAATGTGGTGTGGCTTAAACATCACGTGGACGTAGCAGTATCCGTCTTCGGGAACAGGTATGACCTTGATGCCGGTCATCTTCTCAACATATAAACCTAAGTTCTTATCTGGGCCAAAGAGCACTTTGTCCCCCCCGATCTTCTCTACTATCTCTGGAGCGTTGGCTGACGTGCAGATCACATCCGCCTCGGTTTTCGCCTCGGCGAGCGTGTTAACATAGAGCACAACCGGAACCCCATTATGCATCCGTTTAGCTTCAGCAACAATCTCTCGGGGGCACATCAAGGCCATTGGGCACTTAGCGGTCGGATCCGGAACATAAACCTCTTTGTCAGGGTTAAGTATGGCTGCGGTCTCAGCCATGAAGTCGACGGCGGAGAAGACTATTATGTCGGCGTCCCTGTTTTTCTGGGCTATCCTGGCAAGCTCTAAGCTGTCTCCAACGGCATCCGCTATCTCCTGTATCTCGGGAACCTGGTAGTTGTGAGCGAGGATGAACGCGTTCTCCTTTTCCTTAAGCCTGAGGATCTCCTCTTGAAGTTTGCGGGTTCTCCCTCTAAACACTCAGACCACCCTTGATGGTAGTTACTCCATCGTTTTTCTTAACTATTGTTAACTTGGGAGGGCATTAATAAATATCTTGCGCAATCACACCTAGAGAGACCTTGAAAATTCCCTCACCTTCTCAAGCGCCTTTCCTCTCACACCGAACATGGTCTTCACAACTAAGCTCCCAGCAACTTCCCCCTTACTCGACTTAACCCACTCAACGATCCTACCTACAGTCACTCCGGCGGAGAAAGCACATGTCACGACCACGGCCACCCTACGTCCCGACAAATCACTAATCGTCTTCATCACAGTGTTGATGGGTGGAGGCGGACACCCATTCCAGACAGGAGTTCCAAGAACAACTAAGTCGTAATTCGCAGGGTTGACCTTCAACTCATCAACATCAACAGTTTCCCCTCTTTTCGCCATACTTCCACCTTTGAAGAAACCAATCTTAATTTTAGGCTTAACCTCGACCAACTCAACATCATACACACCACTAATAGCCTCACCAACCTCACTCATAACTTTGCGTGTCTTCCCAGTCCTGGAATAAAACAGAAGCAACGCTTTCCTTCTCATTTCCTTTTTCCTCGAAGACAACATCAAACCCTCCCTTCAGAAGCCAACAATCACACTTTAAAGAAACAGCTTCCTTTTCACTTTTTCTCTTCAAAACAAGCCAGGTGCCGAAACTAAAAGAACCACTCAACCAAAACTTTGACTTTTCAACTTCCACATCAATTAAGCGACAGGTCATAACAGACACGTACTGTTCGGAGGGGGGGAATAACAGGTGAATTTCAGTCATGGCTCCGTGGACGAAGTAGGAGGATTTACTAGGAGCGGAGGTTGTGAGGCTTCAGGTTGCCTTGGACGTTAAAGCCTGCTTGACCTCTTCTCTCGTAGGCATTCCTTCCTGTGCTCCGATCTTGGTCGTGGATAGGCCTGCTGCCGTGTTGGCAAATATTACTGCCTCCCTCATAGTTAGCCCTTCTGCTATGGCGACGCCTAAAGCTCCGCTGAAGCAGTCACCTGCCCCCGTCGTGTCAATAGGCTTGACGGGCAATGCTGGAACGTGGAACTCCCCTTCCCTGTCGACTAGGAGGGCTCCTTTATCTCCAAGCGTGATTACAACCGCATCTACTCCCTTTTCGAGTAGCTTTCTTCCCGCAGCTGCTGCGTCGCTAAGATCATGCACTCTAATCTTCGTTAGCATTTCTGCTTCAATCTCATTTGGCGTCAACACGTTTACCTTGCTGAGGACACTGTCTGGGATTGGTTGTGCTGGCGCCGGCGTCAACACAACGCATACTCCCTCCCTCCAAGCCTCCTCGATGGCATAGGCTACTGTTTCCAGCGGTATTTCTAGCTGGAGGAGTACCACGTCAGCGCTACTTATGACTTCACTTGCTTTTTCAACATCCTCCCTCGAAACTTTTAGGTCCGCGCCTGGTGCAACCGCTATAGTGTTCCTTCCAGACGAGTCCACCAGTATGAAGGCGATCCCTGTGTGCGCTTCAACGTCCTCAAAAACATAATCAGTGCGTACACCGTTCAGCTTGAAGTTTTTCAGTAATGTTTTTCCGAAGTGATCTCGCCCCACCCTACTAACCATGTAGACCTCGGCGCCCAAGCGTGCAGCGGCGACAGCCTGATTTGCCCCCTTCCCTCCTGGAGCCAACTTGAATCCTTTTCCTATAACCGTTTCTCCTACGCGTGGTATGGTGTCGAGTATTATGGTAAAGTCCACGTGGCTGCTCCCTACGACGACCACCCGCCCAGCTGTAGGCACCCTACTTCCCCCAGTCTGATGGAAGAAGTTATTAGCTTGATTTCTCATATATTTTATGAGAAAGGGGGGCTGCTCCATTGGGTGATGAAGTTAGGGGCTCAAGCGTCTCTTTATTATCTCCTGACTTCGTAGAGAAAAATGTTAAGGCCCTTGAAGCTATTGTTGGGAACGTGAGGTCAGGGCTGGACTCGGCTATTTCTCAGAGTCTTAACGTTTTAAGGCAAAGGATTCTCGACATGAGGGAGGACGTGAGCAGGGAGGTTGTTTCCAGAATAAAGATACACTTTGCCTCTGAGC
>JAHLWW010000046.1 GCA_019057715.1 Candidatus Jordarchaeum sp. JNZ_1113 | reverse complement strand
ACTGGAGGCTGAAGAAGCGTTTGTGATGAATGGACAGCCATGGCGGCTCGTAAGCATAGAAGAAGACAGAATCAATGTTGAAATGTTAAAGGACGCCTCAGCCCGCCTCCCCTCTTGGCTCGGCGAATTAATCCCAGTACCTTTCGACGTGGCTCAAGAAGTAGCTTCTCTAAGAGAAAAAGTGGCAAAGTGGCTTTCCGGAGATCTGGTAACCTGTCCACTAGACAACTATCCCATTGACGATGAGTCCAAAAGACTTATACTAGAAGTAATATCCTCACACATAAAAGAAGAAGTGTTACCATCACAAAACCGCATTTTAATTGAAAAGATCCCGAGCTCCCTAGTCATAATTCATGCATGTTTCGGCAACTTGGTGAATGAGGCTCTAGGAAGGTTAATCGCGACCTCACTTTCGTTAAGAACAGGCGTTTCCGCGTCGCTCAGCATCACACCCTATCACATAATTTTAGGCTCTGAAACCAGCATCAATCTCAATGAACTGATAGACATTATAAAGAATATAAAGGAAGACGACGTCCTCCCTCTTCTTCTATTTTCCATAAAGAACTCCTCTTTATACCTTTGGCACTTTCTCCATGTTGCAAAGCGTTTCGGCGTTCTTGAGAGAAAAGCTGAATACACGCAAAGCATCCTCAAGAAAATTTCCCGTTTGTTCGAAGGCTCAATACTAGAAGAAGAAGTGATACGTGAAATCCTAAAGGAAAAAATCGACGCGCAAAAAGTTAAGCAGGTAATATCCGCAATAAACTCTGGTAAAATATCCATTTACTGCAGTGTTAGGCTGTACCCATCACCATTGGCCAAAGACGCCCTGGAGCAAGTAAGTAGAGAACTCGTTCAACCTAAAACTCCAACAGCGCAAATAGCAAAAATGGTAAAAGACCGCCTACTTAAGGAACAAGTTAAACTGATTTGCTTATGGCCCAGCTGTAAAGGTTGGGAGTCGCTGCGGACGGTCGAAACTTTACCAGAGAGAATAATCTGTCCCAATTGCGGTGGATCCTTTGTCGCAGTAACTTACCCGAACGACCAAGCAGGTCTTAGCAGAGCTATACGATTAAAGAGGCAGGGCATTCCCCTCTCGAGTGAGGATGATAAAACTCTAAGGAGAGGCTTAGAGACTGCAAAAATTGTTTCATCTTACGGTAAAAAGGCTGTCATTTGCATGGCCGCTAAAGGAGTAGGGCCCAGAGCAGCCATCCGCATTCTTAACAAGCCATGCCGTTTCGAAGATGATTTCTGGATGGCGATCCTTGAGGAAGAACGAAAATACATCAAGACAAGGCGATTCTGGGATTAATTCAAGAGAGAAGGGCTTTAAGAATAGCCATCCTCACCAGCACACCATAAAACGGCTGTTTAAAGTATTTTGCATGCGGCGTTTTATCCACCTCCGGGTCTACTTCGTCTAGCCTCGGCAATGGATGAAGAAGGATCATGTTCGGCTTTGCCTCGCTCAGCGTTTTAACATCTACTTTATAACTCCCTCGTAGTTTTTCGTATTCAGCTGCGTCCGGAAACCTCTCCTTCTGAAGTCGTGTCACATATAATACATCGATCTTCCTTATTATTTCGTCTAGCGTGTTATACTCCTCTACGTGCATTTTCTTTTTTTCTAAGTAGCGAATGACGTCTTCAGGCATCCTTAAGCTTTCAGGCGACACTAGATAAATTTCCACGTCGAAATTAGCTAACCCATAACTTAATGACTTAACAGTGCGTCCATATTTGAGGTCTCCCATTATAGCTACCTTTAATCCATCAACTGTTCCCACTTCACGCTTTATTGTGAATATGTCTAGGAGAGCTTGAGTAGGATGCTCCTCAGTGCCTGAGCCCGCGTTTATCACGGGCACGTTCGCTATTTCGGACGCAAATCTGGCTGCTCCCTCCAACCAGTGACGTAACACTATGGCGTCACAGTAGTTTTCAACTGTTTTGACAGTATCATTTAGGTTTTCTCCTTTAGCTATTGAAGAGGCTTCCACGCTTTCGAAACCTATAACCTGACCTCCTAGCTTATACATCGCTGTCGTGAAGGAGAGGCGCGTGCGCGTGCTAGGCTCCATAAATAATGTTGCCAGTATTTTGCCTCTCAGAACGTCGCTTCCCCTTCTAAAAACGTTCTCCATTTTTTCTGCTTCCTCGTAGAGCCACTCGATCTGCCTTCTAGAAAAGTCCTTTATTGAAACAACGTCTTTCAGTCCTAGGATGCCGCTCGTCAACGATTCCCCTCCTTGACATATTGCTTGAACCATTTAGCGGAAAATGATACATTTTTATGGTATAATTAATCTTTCTTTTACAGTAGTTTTTTCCCGATGTCGGAACTTGTGAGGGGTCCATTTTGAGTGATGAAAATTTTGAGAGAGAACTCAGAGTTAGAAAAATACGGAATGGAACTGTCATCGACCACATAACTAACGGTATGGCCCTAAAAGTTTTAAAAATTCTCGGCATTTGCGGCAAGGAGGATAACATAGTCAGCATAGTAATGCATGTTCCAAGCGAAAAAATTGGAAGAAAAGACATCGTTAAGATCGAAGGCAAAGAACTTGATCCTCAAGAGGTAGACAAAATAGCGTTGATTTCTCCTAGCGCAACGATAAACATTGTGAGAGACTACAAAATAATAAAGAAGGAGAAAGTTAAGTTACCTGAGGTAATAGAAGGTTTTCCCAAATGTGTTAATCCCAATTGTATAACGAATAGTGGCGAGCCGGTCAGTCAACGCTTCAGAGTTGAAGAACGAGCCCCACTACTAATTAGGTGCGAGTATTGTGGTAAATTGATGAATTCTGATGAAATCCTCCGATACATCTAATTTTTTAAATTTTAATTTCTATACCCACTGCCCTCTTGACAAGTTCTTTAATAACATCTCCTCCAGTTCTAGTGCCCTCCTTGCCGGGTACCTCAACAATGATCGGTAAGTCGGCTCCCTCAACTAATTTGCTTATGAAAGGCCTTAACTCCTCCGCTAGCCTTTCCGAAATCAATATTATTCCCACGTCACGCCTCTGAAAAGCGTCCTTTAAAGCCGCCTTTGCCTCCTCAGGGTTATTAACTTCTAAAGCAGAGGAGATGCCGGCCAGTTTAAATCCAAGCACCATATCCTTATCTCCAATCGCAATTATTTTCAAAACAAACCCTCCTTTCACAACGAGGGAACCTTCGCTCCCTCAAACTTTTAAGATTTTCCTTAGCCGACGCTAGAGCCACTTAAAGAAAGCCTTGCTTACTATTTCTGTTATTTTTTCAAAATCTTTTTAAGAAAATTGTAAATTAATTTCTTTCTGAGTGAGAAGTTTACGGTTCTTGGAGGAACCTTATTGATATGGGACATTTACGTCATTACGTCTTCCGGCATCTGTTTATTCCATAAATCATACCACAAACAGTGGATAGATGAAAGCATAATTTCGGGTTTCTTAACGGCCTTCGCCTCTTTCATAAAGTCCTTTGATTCTGAAGAAGAAATAGAATCTGTGGTTATGAGGAATATAAAGTTCGTTTACTCGTCATATGACGAGTTGCTCTTCATTATATGCGCTGACAAAAATGAAAGAGACGAGCTCTTAAAGAAGAAACTGAAGATGTTGAGGGACAGCTTTCTAAGCCTTTTCTCAAAAGAAATAAAAAAATGGGACGGAGATATATCTGTTTTTAAGAGGTTCGAGTCCATAGCAGATGACATAATGAAATCTCACGTTAAAATCGCTCTAATAGGCAAGGATGGAGTAGGCAAAACCTCCCTCCTAAATCTAATTATGGGAGAAAACGTGGGGGGAAACTACACCCCAACAATGTTGATCGACATTAAGGAATACGAGATGCCTGTTTTTAACGTTAAACTGATTTTCTGGGACATAGGAGGACAGGAGAAATTTAGGCCTTTTTGGGAAAAGCTCACCAAGGACGCTGACATAATTCTATTCGTATGCGAATCCACGCCTAAAGGTGTATACGAGGCAAGAGAGCTATTTCAACAAATTTCGAAATTCCTGAATCCCACAAAGATCATCTTAGTAGCGAACAAGCAAGACCTTCCAAATGCCATCCCGCCCGAAAAAATTAGTGAAATATTCGGCATAAAGGCTCATGGAATGGTGGCAGTTGCCCCTCACTATAGACAACGTATTCTCGAATTACTGGAAGACTCGTTGAGTGATCTAACGTCAAAACAAGCTTTTCGTGAACTCCAAGAAAAAGAAGAAATGGGCGCCAGTATTTAGAGCGGAGTGTATTCCACTTCCAACCTTGGAGGATATGTTGGGTACTCCTCCAGTATACCCACCTCGAATCCCCTCTCCTTAAGTTTCTTCGCAATCCTACACGCGATTTTAACTGAAGTCTCTATTCTACCTTTTTCAACATTAATCCTCATCATCTCTGGTTTAATTCTGAATTCTTTCATTAAGAACGTGGCCAGCTTCTCTAGCTCCGAGAGTGGCACGCCATGTATTACGCCCTTAACGAGCAACCCGTCCTCTGTTACCATCTCATACTGCTGGGCAACTCTAAGCGCCCTTCTAAGAAACCTATTTCTAAGCTGAACCCCATCCTTAAAGGAAGCCGAACAGTAATGAATATTAAGTGATAACGAATCCTTAGCCCAATATAGAAGCCGACTGGCTGTTTCCTCGCTCCCCTCAGCAGCAAAACTATCTGTCCTAAGATTAATTCCTCTCTTTATTAATTCCTCTGCATTGCTTTCAGAGAACTCCAGCTCGTTCAAGTTAAGAAAATCCACTTCGAGTTGATCCAGCTCTTCAGCCAATTTTTTGAGTGCGTCTTCCGCTCCAGGAATAACAGGGACCTCTACGCCCACCTTAATGGGATATTCTAGCGCCATCTTAAGTATGTTAAAAGTTGGTAAATGTATTCTAAGCTCATCAAGACCCGCATCAATCAACATACTAAGTGCTTCGTCCGTGACGTTTTTCCCAGAGGTATAAAGGTGAACGTGGTGCTTTTCACCAAAGTTTTCCTTCAATGTTTGAATGAAACTTATAGTGCGGCTTAAAACTAAGAGTGGCTCTCCCCCAGTGACTCCCGATCCCTCAGCGTCAATTAACTTGGCTTCCTCCACAACGTCCTCGTTTCTGGTCACTGGCCTTTCATTAGCATATATCACGTCTCTCCCTCTTCTCTCATTAGATATTGGGCAAAGCCATGAACACTCCCGAGGAAAAACGCATTTTCCAGTTACGAAAAGCACTAGTTTCGATCCCCTCGCACAGAACTCGCACCCCTCCGGCAACTTTCCTAAAACCCAAGAACGCTTATCTTGAAGTATACGTAGCTTCATGTGTTCCACCTAATTCTGCCTCTTACAACTGGATCGTGATCCGCTATTTTTTTCAAAACATCTTCGAAGCTCTCATCGCTTTCCAAGCTCTTCTTAAGGTATACTCCTGTTCTTCCTACTTCATCCCTTCTCGTTAACACTCTAATCCTTTGCTGGACAGCCTCGATGCTCACGCCTAACTTCTTCGCGACAACGCTTTCTCTACCTATAACCTGGCTCTCAAAGTGTCCTCTTTCTGTGGGCTCTATGAACATAAGTCTCTTATCAACGCCTGGCACCCTTTCCCCCCTTTCAAGTTGGTCAAACCTCACGACTCCACCAAAACCGTAGAACTCATACTCTAATCTACTAAGCTTAGCTAGAGGAAAAGTAACAGTCAATTTTTCGTCAACCTGAATATACGCTTTGGGTGCGTGTTGAGGGGTGGCTTGAACAATAAGCTTCTCCATAAACGTTGGAAATATCTCTCTTAAGGCTGTCTCAATTCTAAACGAAGCTACCTGGTACGGTATCACAATGTCAATATCACTATTCTTCGTAACGTCCCCCCGTGCGACGCTGCCATGAACAAAAGAGTCTAATCCATGCCTCCTGAGTGCATCAATTACTTGCATCGCTTTACGCCTAAGTTCCACTAAAATTCTCCACCTTTCACTTGAATAAATAACTTCAACCCTGTCACTATGTCTAACAGGCTTTTTTGCCACTTAACGGTCACCATTCTCGTTCGATAGCGTTTCCTCGACCCATTTAATGTATTCCTTTGATCCTCCAACGACCTTCATGGCTATTATTTCAGGCAAAGAGTAGCTATGCGTTTTTTTAACGGCATCAACAAGTTTCTCCAAAACCTTCTCGTCAGACTTAATTATCAGTAAACTCTCCTTGTCTCTCTCGATCTTTCCTTGCCACCAGTAGACCGAAGCCACACTAGGCACTATGTTAACGCAGGCAGCCAATCGCTTATTAATGATTTCGAGGGCGATCTTCTCAGCATCATCTTCCTTCGCTGTCACGAAAACCACCACAACCATTTTACCACCAGCTGCTCTACCGCGTGTCTCATATGCAGCCTTTCTTGGCTTATTTCATGAATTTCAATGTCCTCCATATTTTTATTTCTTCAGAGAGCACGTTGAAACTTGAGGGTTGATCTTTATGCTTGTTCCGGCGACCGACAATCATATTCATATTAATCCTATTAAAGGCATGGGTGCTGAGTATGTTGGAAAGCTCTTTAAGTCCTGTGGTGGAACAGCTTTGTTCGTTGTTAGTTTACCTAGTTGGAGCTACGATGTATCAGTTAAAAATCCACTTGACTTTGAACGTTGCTACTCGCTCACCTTTTCATCTATCGAAAAGCTTTCGGAACTGGGAGTACAAGCCTTCGCCATAGTGGGAGTTCACCCAGCGGAACTAACATTCATGCTCAGCAAGGGTGTTCCGTTAAACGAAGCCGTCGAACTGATCCAGAAGGGTCTTGAAAGAGCAGCTATGTGGGTTAGCGAGCAGCGGGCGGTGGCGATCGGGGAGGTCGGCCTTCCACACTATCCTGTAGGCAAAGAGATTCTTGAGGCATCAAATCAGCTTTTAGAGTACGCTTTAATATTGGCTAAGGATGCAGGATGCCCCGTTCAGTTACATACAGGCCATCTTAACGAAAAAGAAATCGCATCCATCTCGGAGGCAGCTAAAAAGGTGGGGTTAAAACCTGACCGCATAATAAAGCACTTTGCGCCTCCCAACATAGAGCCACTTATCAAATGGGGATTTTTTCCGTCAGTACTTTCAACGGTAAAAAACGTTACGAGAGCCTTGTCTTCTGGCACGTGCTTCCTCATGGAAACTGACTTTATCGATGACCCCAAGCGCCCTGGCGCCGTTCTAGACCCGAGAAGCACTCCGAGAACGATTAGACGGTTACTTTTAAAGGGGGCAAGCGAAGCCGCCTTCTGGAAAATATGCAAGGAAAACCCGGAGAAGATATATGGAGTTGAGATCCAAGTTAAGAACGGGGTTAAGCTTTAGAGGGCAGAGGTCTCATAAATGTCTCTTTGGGAACCCGCTTACAAGCTATGCATATCTGAAGTTATTGAAGGCTCCATTGAACGCTCAGACGAGCAAGGTAAATTTATCCTCATAACTAAGTCAGGCATTCGAGCTAGCAGGGTGAGAGTGATGGGGACTATCGTTGATGTATTTAGAAGCGAGCTAAGTGACTACATGAATTTCACCCTTGACGATGGCACCGGAACAATTAGAGTTAAGGTTTGGGGAGGAAAAACATCAACAAGTGACATTAAGATCGGTGGAGTAGTTGACGTTGTGGGTCTAATACGTTCTTATAGAGATGAAGTGTATTTGGTTCCGGAACTGGTAATCAGAGTTGAAGACCCAAACTGGGAGTTGGTTAGAGAACTTGAACTATACCTTTTCTCTTCTCTCAGCATTGGAGAACGAGTTACACGGAAGGTTTCTCTTCATAGAAGCATTCTGAAACTCATAGATAGCTTAGACATGGGTGATGGAGTCACTAAGGAGACATTAGAGAAGTTTTTAAATGTGCCCGATGACGAGTTAGAGCGAGAACTTGACATGCTACTAAGAGAAGGCATAATATACGAGACCAGTAATGGCTCTTATAAACGGTTAGGTAGTTTGGATGACGAAAATAGTGAGGGATAAGTTTTGGATGAAACAGAATATGAAGCCCTTCTTGACAGGGCCATAAGTCGTCTTCCAAGGGGGATTTCAGAGTGGTCTCGTTTCGATGTTCCACATGCCTCAGTATTCATTGAGGGTAACAGGACGACTCTCAGAAACTTCAAAGAAATAGTTGATCGTCTTAACAGGGATCCTCAGCACCTTTTGAGGTTCTTGGCCAGGGAACTAGCAACTGCAGGAACGATTGAAGGGACTAGGGCGGTTTTTCAAGGAACTTTCAGTGACTCGGTTTTCAATAAGTTGATCGAGCGTTACGTGCAAAGTTACGTCATATGCCATGAGTGTGGCCGCCCAGATACGAAGATAAAAAAGGAAAAGCGAATTCACTACCTTATATGCGAGGCGTGTGGGGCCCGCTCTCCTGTGAAGCATTTGTAAGAAGGTAAACGCAATGAAAGTATACCTCTCAGAGAAGTACGTGGGGCGCGACATTTTGGTCGCAGTTTGTGACGAAGACATAATTGGAAAAACCTTTCGAGAGGGAAACCTTAAACTTGAGGTGAAAGAATCCTTCTATGGTGGAAGACTGGTACAGGTTGAGGATGCGCTAAAAGCCATAGAGCAAGCTACAATAGTAAACTTGGCGGGCAACATGATAATATCAAAAGCCATAGAGGCAGGCTTGATTCATCCTGAAGGCGTGATAAGAATTCAGGGAGTGGCGCATGCACAAAAAGTGATCCTGTAAAAACATCCTACCCTGGTGAAAATTAATGGTTAAATTTTGCGCTTTCTGTGGTAAAACAGAAATTATGCTGATCGAAAACGTGTGTTTGCCTTGCTACTTTAAGCGAGAGATGAGCCGTAGCGCCTTTAACGTTAGAGCATCTTTCTGCCCTTCCTGCCTAAGTTACAGAGTTAAGGGAAAATGGTTCGAGCCAAGTTCTACGCTGCTAAGCGAAATCATTGAAGAGATCACTGAGAAAGGCATCGAAATCAGTCTTCCGCCTGAGTTTAAAGGTACTGTCTCATTTAAATTTCAGCACGAGCAATTTCACCTTAAAGAGGGAAAAACCCGTCTCGTGTTAGCCGTGTACTATAAAGAGCCTAAGTTGACCTTAAAAGAAAATGTAACCGTTTTTTTCGATTTCAAATTCGTAAATTGTCCCTCCTGCGTAAAAATGAGGAAGGAACCTAAAGAAGCTGTTTTGCAGTTTAGAAGTTTTGATGGGAAAATTAATGCTCAGCTACGCAAAAAAATCCTCTCCATTATAGAGAAGGAAGCACGTCTAAAAGGCGTCTCTCACAAAGTGGAAGATGGAAAAACATGGTTTGACGTTAAACTTTCATCACAAAGCTTTGCGCGAAGCATTGCTCAAAGAATAAAGGAAATATTCAACGCCGAACTCAAAGAAACATTTAAGCTAAAAGGAGTAAATGACGGAAAGAAAGGAATTCTCTCAATTTCAATTCGTCTTCCACCTGAAAGCGCCGCCCCCATCAAAGCCGGCGGCGAAACCAAGCCGTGAAACCTGCTTTCAGGAAGCCATCGTGAAACTCATGAATTCCTTTTCCTCTGTCAGCCTTTTTTAAGGCTTTTTACCGCAGGGACAGTATTGGCTGTTAAAATCCGTACCTCCTTCATCAGTCATCCATAAGCCATAAGGAAGGGAATATAAAATCGCCTGCTTAAAAATCGATAAGAAATCAGAGAGTTTACCTTTTATTAAGAGGAAATATTCTGAGAAACGTTTTCTGTGAAGAAGCGCTGTATGGTGTTTCTCGGAAAATGGATCCCTTAACTAGTGAACTTAGCAATAGAAATATGCAGAAGCCAAATAAATGATCTTTTTCTCTTAGAAGTCAAATAGTCCACTAAGAAAATTATAAAGATGCGGGAAGCGGTGGAGTGTAACGAAGAGTGCTGGTGCCCTCTTTTAGATCTTGCTTTAAAGGAGGTAACGCAACTATGCGTGAGAATCTATGTTGAACAGCCACCCTTGCGAAGCTCAACTAATTAAATGAACATAACATCTAAAATTTTGGTCTCTAAAAATTTATATACCTGTCAAAGATACCACTATTCCAAAAGTTGAATCATAGAGTCATCCTATTACTTTCACATTCTTAATGGTGTTGGATACTTTACCTTATGGAGGTTTAGGGAGTTGGTTCGAAAGTCTAAGGGTTATAGGAGTCGGACTAGGAAATTGCTGAAAAAGCCCCCCAGAATGAGAGGGGTTCCTTCACCTGACAAGCTGCTTTACGATTACAAAGTTGGAGAGCAAGTCGTCATTTTGATAGACCCGAGCATACATAAGGGGCAGCCTCATAAGCGTTTTCATGGGAAAAACGGTAAAATAATAGAGAAGAGGGGCAGAGCATATGTTGTGGCGTTGAAGGTAGGTAGCAAGATTAAGAAAGTGATAGTTAGGCCTGAACATCTTCGCCCATTACAAACTGCATGAAGGAGGTTATTTCACTTGCCTCCCAAAGTTTTATCGGAAAAATGTCTTACTTTGTCTGAAGTTAAGGAGTTATTAGAGGAAAGGGAAAAAGAGGGAAGGTTAAGCCATGCTCAGAAAGCCACACTGGATTATGTAAGGCTGTTTTCGAAGCTATCCGCCAGTAAGTCGAGGGAGCTTGTTAATTTATTGGTTGAAAAGTACGAGTTAAAAGAGTTGACTGCAACGCAAATAGTCAACGTATTACCTCAAACGGTTGATGAGCTAAAGGTTTTTCTAGCTTATGAAACTAAATCCTTTAGGAAAGAAGAGCTGGAGGGTATGGTGAATCTCATCCGCGAATTTTCTGAAAAGCCTGAATAACGTAAAAGACGTTTACTGATGAGTCCTTTTTTGTGAGGGGTGGGGGAGCGGAGAAAAATGGGTGTAGATAAAACTTATGCTAAGAAACGATTTGAAGATCACGTTTACGTGTTAGATTATTTACCACAGGGGCGTGTTGATGATAGGAGACCTGTATATCAGCGGAAGCCTATCGTTCAAGTTGTTGGGGAGGAATTTTTTACATTGCTTGAGCTGTCACCTAAAAAAGGCGTCTCATTTTCTCCTCATGAACGCATATACATAGGAAAGGGTGAGCGTAGAAAAATAGACCATGTTGAAAGACGCATTACATATGACGATTTAACCTCTGTTGCTAAGAGCGAGCTTCCAATAGTTGTCGAGAAAATAGTTGAAAAGAACGAGAAACGCTTCGTCGACTTCTTCAACAACGCTCAACCCATATCCACTCGTCTGCATCAACTTAAGCTAATACCGGGCGTTGGCGACAAAACAATGTGGCATCTCCTAGAAGAACGGGAGAAGGAACCATTCAAGGACTTTAATGACCTAGCAGAGCGAGGAAAACTGCATGAACCTAAAAAAGCAATAGTTAGCAGGATAATCTCCGAGCTTAAGGGTGAAGACAAGTATCGTCTCTTCACTAGACCTCCATCACCTGAACCCCCTGAAGACTTCCACTATAAAAGACCCTCCAAAGTTAAGGGGCCTTCACATGGATAGTCAAGAAATAAGAATTATACTGAAAAAATACGGTGTAAATCCCAGTAGGCGCCTAGGGCAAAACTTCCTCATAAACCCTCAAATAATAAGGCGTGAGGTGGACTACGCCGAAGTATCAGGGAAAGACGTCGTGTTAGAAG
>JAHLWW010000045.1 GCA_019057715.1 Candidatus Jordarchaeum sp. JNZ_1113 | reverse complement strand
GTCTTAGGCTAATAATACATGAAAATGGTTTAAATCTGATTTCTTACGTTAATTAGCTGAGGTGTCTATACTTGAAGGTAAAAATGGTGGACGTAGGGGAGAAACATGATGTTTTAAGAGTTGCTGAGGCAAGAGGAAGAATAAGGCTTAAAACAGATACCGTGAGGAGGATAAAGGAAGGAAGGATCGATAAGGGAGACGTGGTGGCAGCAGCTCAGATAGCAGGGATTTTGGCAGCTAAGAAGACGCCGGAGCTTATACCGCTCTGCCACCCGATACCGATAACTGGCGTGGATATAGATGTGGAGGCTGGCGACTCGTTTGTTGAGGTTAAAGCGACAGTTAGGTCTGTGGGGAAAACAGGGGTCGAAATGGAGGCGTTAACAGCTGTCTCCATAGCCTTGCTCGTAGTTTGGGATATGTGTAAGCAGTACGAAAAAGACGAGTACGGGCAGTATCCTGAAACAGTAATAGAGGAGGTGCGAGTCGTCAATAAGCTGAAGGAGGAGAAAGGGTGAAGCCTGAACCAACGCATCATAAGCACAGAAAAAATGCAGGATCATTGAATTTTGCTCTCATAATAATAAGTGACACGCGCTATAGAGAGTGGAAAGAGGGAAAAGAAAGTAGTGATGAAACAACGCCGGTCTTCAGGAGGCTGGTTGAAGAGGCTGGCCACAAGCTTATTTTACGGGATGTTGTTCCCGATGAAGCTGAAATGATAATTGAGGCGGTTAAACGTGCTGCGAATAGCGGGGCAGATGTGATTGTAACTTCTGGAGGAACAGGGTTTTCGAGAAGAGACGTAACCTTAGAAGCGTTGAGTCAGCTTTTCGAGAAAAGAATTCCGGGATTTGGTGAGCTTCTGAGGTTTGAAAGCTACAACGAGATAGGTTCTGCAGCTATGCTCACGCGGGCTGATGCGGGGGTGTATAAAGGAACGCCTATCTTTTGCCTTCCTGGCTCACCAAATGCGGTTTATACCGCGCTAACCAAGCTAATCCTCCCGGAAGCCGGGCATTTGGCATTTCACATCAAAGAGGGGGGAACAAGTAATGAGCTCAGTAAGAATGAAAGGTTTCAGCGAAAGGAGGACTCTTAAAGAAGTTCTAGAAGAAGTTCTTCCAGCTCTTCCCAGGATGCCGCCTGAAAGGGTTCCGACTGTTTCAGCTTTAGGACGCATCGCCTACGGCGACATAAAAGCGGAGCGCGACGTCCCTCATTTTGACAGGGCCGCGATGGATGGATACGCCGTAGTTGCTGAGGATACGTTCAAGTGTAGTCAGGAAAAACCTGCAAAGCTGAAGCTAGTGGGGGAATGCGTTGTTGGAAAAACGCCGGATGTTGAAGTTAGAAAAGGAGAAGCTGCTCAGATATCCACTGGGGCACCCATGCCTAAAGGAGCGAATGCTGTCGTAATGGTGGAGTACACTTCAATAAGTGAGGGAGATCTTTACGTTTACAGGCCGGTGGCTCCATTTCAAAATGTTTCACGCAAAGGCGAGGATGTTAAGGCGGGAGATGTTGTAGTTGCTGACGGCGACGTCATCCGCCCTCAGGAAATAGGCTTGCTGCTTCAGTGCGGAATTAGAGAGATAAGCGTTGCGGTAAAGCCAAAGGTCGCCATAGCCTCGACTGGAAGCGAACTTGTTGATGTAAACGAAGAGCCGGGAGTGGGACAGGTTGTCGCGTCAAACGAGCACGTGCTGGCAACCCTAACTAGGATTTATGGTGGTAGGCCAGTTTACCTAGGTATTTTCCCTGACGAACGCAACGCATTAAGGATTGCGGTAGAGAAGGCTTTAACGTTTGACATGGCAGTTTTCTCGGGAGGAACCTCAGTGGGAAAATACGACTACATGTCCGACATCGTGGAGGAGTTTGGAGGGAAAAAAGTAGCACATGGCTTAACCATAAGGCCGGGGGGACCGACAGCGGTGTTCTTTGTAAGCCAGAAACCCGTCTTTTGCCTTCCAGGATTTCCCGTAGCAGCCATGATTGCCTTTGAAAGCATTGTGGCTCCCTCTATAAGGAAAATGCTTGGAGCAAGGAAGCTTGACCCAAGACCGGTTGTTGAGGCCGTTTTAACTAGACGTGTCCCCTCTACACTTGGTAGACGGGACTTTCTTAGAGTTAAGCTTGAGGAAAGCGAAAAAGGCCTTGTGGCAATTCCGTTGATGGCTGCTGGTTCAGGCATACTGAGCAGCATGACGAGGGCTGACGGAGTAGTTGAAATCCCCGAAGATATTGAGGGGTTTGACGAGGGAGAGAAAGTAAAGGTTAAGCTTTTCCAATATTTTTTCTAGGGGGTATTTCGTGAGGGAGCTGTTTTACTCGGTAACTTCTCTAGAGGAGCTTTTCTCAAAGCTGGATAAAATTGACGTGACGCCTCCCGTAGTGGAGGTCGGCATTTGGGACGCGTTGGGGAGGGTTTTGGTGGAGGACTTCAAGTCCCCAGTTGATGTTCCTCATTTTAGGAGGGCGGCTAGGGATGGATATGCAGTCGTCGCAAAAGACACGTTTAGTGCAGGAGAGGTAAATCCTGTGAGTTTGAAAGTGGTGGGTGAGGTTAAAGCAGGCGACGAGCAAACTCCAGAGGTGAGAGATAAGACGTGTGTTAGAGTGGCTACTGGCGCCCTGATACCTGAGGGGGCGGATGCTGTTGTCATGGTGGAGTATACCGTTGAAAGAGAAGGGTACGTAAACGTGTACAAGGCCGTAACGCCTGGAGAAAATATCGTGGAGGCGGGGAGGGATATAAGAAAGGGGGAGGTCCTCATTAGAGGAGGAAGGGTGCTGTCACCGCAAGATGTTGGTGCAATAGCAGCTACAGGTGTAGGCAAAGTACGAGTTTATGGGAAACTGAGAGTTGCTGTCGCGAGCACAGGCGATGAACTCATCAAACTCGGAGACGAGCTGAGACTTGGGAAGATATATGACGTGAACTCTGTCACTTTGGTTAATGCTATTAGAGCTTCAGGAGGAGAGCCAGTCTACATTGGGGTTTTAAGGGATAACAAGGAGATGCTGGTGAGAGCTTTAAGAGAGGCGCTTGCGACTTGTGACGTAGTAGTGTTTTCAGGTGGAACATCTAAGGGACCTGGAGATGCTGTTCCATCTGCTCTGCGAGAGTTGGGGCCACTCGATTTTATGGTTCATGGATTAGCCATGAAGCCTGGTAAGCCTACAGTAGTAGCATCATATAGAGGTAAACCCGTCTTCATGCTTCCCGGATATCCTACTTCAGCTCTTTTGACCTACTACGTTATAGTTGACCCTTACATAAGGAAGTGGTCACGTCTCCCCCCGCGTGAAGGTATGAAAGTCAAGGCAAGAGCGGGCGTTAGAATATTCTCCGAGGAGGGAAGGCTTGAGTTTAAGCCTGTAATACTTAGGAAGGAAGATGACTTAAAGGTTTATCCTACTCCTACTGGGTCTGAGGCAATAACAACTCTTTCATCAAGCCACGGCTACATAGAAATAAAAGCAAACCGAAGCTTCATAGAGCAAGGCGAGGAAGTTACCGTGAGGCTTTTCAGGCCGATCTGGGAAATTGATGACTTCAGGGAGGAGACGCCGTGAAAGTTGTTGTTGGGATTACTGGGGCGAGCGGAGCCATATATGCATACAGACTTCTGGAAGAGTTAAGGAAAAGAGGGGATGAAGTTATTCTGGTTATCTCGGATGCCGCCAAGAAAGTGATCAGGTTCGAGCTCGAAGTTGATATAGAGAAGCTTTACGAGTTAGCTACGCAAGTGTTCGAAAACAATAACTTGGCAGCACCAATAGCTAGTGGATCGTACCCGGTAGACGCTGTAGTTATTGTTCCATGCTCCATGGCAACCTTGGCAGCGATAGCTACAGGACAAGCGGACACGTTGATAAGAAGAGCGGCGGACTGCGCCCTCTCGGAGGGCAGGCCCCTAATACTTGTTCTCCGGGAGACCCCTCTAAATCTTGTTCACATAGAGAACATGATGCGGGCTAAGATTGCGGGGGCAGTGATATTGCCCGCTATGCCGGCGTTCTACCACTCACCGAAAACTGTGAAAGACCTAGTGGATTTTATTGTTGGAAAAATATTCGATGTCTTAAAAGTGCCACACAACCTCTATAAAAGGTGGGAAGGCGAGAGAGACGGGTGATTGATCGTAAATTTTATTTATTAATTAGTTTTCTGAGTTCTTTGAAAGCTCTGTTTTGGGGCTAATGAGTTTGTCAAGCACGAAGCGGTGTACGCCCTTCTGCAAGCTTTTCAGGTGCGCCAACAAAAGTATGAGGATAGTACACTCAGGGAACAGAAAGCTCATATGGTGTCAGTGGGCTGAGGACCCATGTCAGGGGCCATCATGCAAATATGCCATATGCGTCAAGGGACAGCTACAGAAGGACTCGACATGCGGGTTATCCCTCAAAAGGGAGCAGAAAGAAGCTCCCGAGGAAGAGGAAGAAGTCTTATTTGAAGAGGAAACTCCCCTGAGCAAAGCAAAAGTTAAACCACGAGTTCTTAAGAAGATCAAGGAGCTAGACTACTAATCGCAGCCATCCTGAATTAACAGAGAGACGGAAGCGCCTTAGTAGTGTAAATTAGGGCTCTTCGAGCCCTGCGTGAGCCCATCATGCAGTTCAGAGTCCGAGTCTTCTTCATCAGAGCCCTAAAGAAAAAAATCAGCACTTCCATTTTATTTTTTCTGGAAGAAATTTAATGGACAATTTAGTTTTCCAGGTTCTTTGTTGAAACTTTAACGTTAAATTGAGTCTCAATACAAAATTAATGGCGTAGCGCAAAAGGTGAGACAATTTCCAAAAGAAAAAAGAACGATAAAAGTTAGATACTTGGTAAAACATGTTCTTTTTGCAAATCAACGGAACAATATCATTGTTATATTTCAATAAAGTCCGGCTCTATTGGTGTTTTCGGGAGAACTTCGTTGCCATTCTCCTTTATCCATACTGGTGCTTCTAGTCTCATTCCTCCAACATTGGGCTTGTTCAGAACAACTGCTGCTATTTCAACCATGCTGGGCTCGAGTTCCATGTCGCTCCAAGGTGGCATGTCTAGTATGAGGGGGTATGACTCGTTACCTACGCCGCCTATTCCGTGGCCGAAGCCAAAGAGGACGTTGCTGCCATATCCATGCTTCTCTGCGACTTTAAGGGCTTTCTTCGCAATTTCCCCTATTTTCGCTCCTGGCTGCATTTCGTCTATTACGGTGTATGATATTTCAACAAAGACATCAGAAAGCTTTTTTTGTTCTTCTGATGGGCGTCCCATAATATAGTTGTGGGAAAGGTCTCCATAGTAAAGGCGGTACATGGCATGAAGGTCGACGAGCACGTTGTCTCCTGGCTGAATTATCTTATCAGATGCAGGGGTGCATCCTCCCCAAGCGTAGGCCGTCCTGTACCCTGATGCTATCTCCTGTCCTCCGGTTAACGTCCAAGCCCAGTCGCTACCTGCTCTTCGCATAGCGTACTCCGCTATCCCGGCGACTTCGGTCTCAGTCATTCCAA
The DNA here is from genome assembly GCA_019057715.1 of Candidatus Jordarchaeum sp. JNZ_1113. Taxonomy (GTDB): domain Archaea; phylum Asgardarchaeota; class Jordiarchaeia; order Jordiarchaeales; family Freyrarchaeaceae; genus DTBI01. Next base: position 6,231 of record JAHLWW010000045.1, on the reverse strand, counting down.
CCTCTAAGGAGTCTTTAACTGCTTGTTGACCAACGTCAGTTATCTCTGACGCCCTCCTGAGAAGCTTGATCTCTTCTGGCTCCTTGTAGAGGGTTAGTTTGTCAATTAATGGCGTAGCGTTCTTAAACTCAGCGTCAGGCAACAGTTTTCTCAAATTGTCATATTCGGAGGCGAGAATATGTCCTGAAGCAAGAATCCATTCCTGTCCGTATTCCACGCCTATCCTACCTTTATCATACCCGAGACGCTTGATCGAGTCAGCAATCAACGGCTCTAAGTACATTCCCTCAGCCGGACCCCATGCCTTAACATTTTTGATCCAGCTGTCATCCTTCACCCTCTCAACATCTAAGAGTATCGTGAAGATTTCAGGCTCACCGTGTAAGGGTATTATCACCGCACTTCTCCAGGGAATGAAGGCGCCAGTAACGTAGCCTAATGTCCGAAGACGTGTGCCAACGATCACATCGATGCCTTCTTCTTCCATCTTTCCTCTAATTTTTCTAAGTCTAGCCTCGAAGTTAATGCTAACAGGCGAACTCAACGAAACCACCTCTAAAAGAAAGGAGTAGAAGATGAGACGTTAATTAACGTTTTCTTTTTACAATTTCCTTAAAGATAAAAGGGATGGGGAGGTTTCCTTGAGTTTTTAGTGCATGATTTCTCGCGCTTTTTCGTGTTACGCATGTTTCACGTATCCTTGCTTTGGCTCAAAGAGTAGGCCATCGCTTAGGAACCTGTTTAATGCTTTCTCAACGAACTTCCTGTCTATGTTCTCCGCTGCCGCCTCACTTATTATTCGTTCAACAGGCACTGGTCCACCTAGTTCCGCTTCTAAGCCGCTAATTATGTCGAGGATAACCTGCATCTTGTCACGTTGGCTTTTCGGGCTACCGAGGTATATTGTATCTATATCGAAGAGGCCTGATTCTATGTCACGTCCGATTTGTTGTAAAGATGCTTTCATCAATCTGATGACTGCCTCAGCGTCTTCAGCTGTGACTTCATTTCTCAGAGCCATTTTCGCCCTAGCCTCCGCCAGCCTTACCAGTGCTTCAAGCTGCCTCGCCGTGATAGGAACTGGGGCATCGGGTTGCTCCCCCTTGCTTCTCATTTCGAGGTAGAAGGCGCGTAGCTTTTCCACAGCATCAGGCAAAAGACGCGGCCTAATGTTTTTTCTAGCATAAGCAATGTACTTTCTCAGTAAATCGGGAGGTATTGGTGGCGGCTCCTCGCTAGAGTATTCACGGTGAAGGTGAAGTATGTGGTCAGCCATTTTCTCGTCATGCTCTCTAGCAGGTTTGTCTATCATCACGAAGATAAGGTCAAACCTTGAAAGTATGGTTGGCGGTAGACTGAAATTCTCTGAGGGAGGCCTGTATGGGTTGTAACGTCCCAAAGCCGGGTTTGCCGCAGCTAGAATGGATGTTCTAGCGTTAAGCGTCGCCACTATCCCACCTTTAGCTATTGATAGCATGCCGCTCTCCATGGCTTCATGCAGGGCGACGCGGTCCTGCTCGCGCATCTTGTCCATCTCGTCGATACACGCAACACCCTGGTCTGCTAAGACAAGAGCCCCGGCTTCGAGAAGCATTGTTCCGCTGTCAGGGTCTTTCATTACTGCAGCAGTTAAACCTGCTGCTGTGGCGCCTCTCCCTGAAGTGTAGAGCCCTCTGGGAGCTATCCTAGCCACGTACTGCAGTATCTGTGATTTTCCTACTCCTGGATCTCCGAGAAGTAGCACGTTTATGTCTCCGCGGATCCTGTGCTTGTCGGGCATCTCTTTGGGTACTCCTCCGAAGAGAAGGAGAGCTATAGCCTCCTTGATCTGCTCGTAACCATAGATGCTTGGGGCTATAGAACGAATAATTTTCTGCGTCACGTATGGGTCCTGGGATAGTTGCTTTATTTTTTGCTCGTCTTCTTCACTTATCTCAAGCTTTTCTGCTTCTGTTCCTACAACCTCTATGTTGTTAATTTCTAGTATGGTGTTGAAGGTTACGAGCTTCGCCCGCTTCCCCACGAGGCTTTCAGGGACAGGTCTGAGAATCCCAATTAGAGTAACTCTGTCCCCGGGCCGGGCAACATCGACTATGTCATCTGTGAGTATGGCGTCTATACCCCTCGGTAGCTGGCCTGGCGGGAGATCCTCCGGCTTCTCCTGCATCCTTATTTTCTGCCAGTCAATAAAAGTTGACTCTTCTACTACAAGGTCGAATGGCCCCTTACGCCTGCAGTTAAGGTTCGTGCATTCTACGGGCGTAACGAGCACTCTTTCCTCTTGGGGGATGGACATCAGCTCCCCGCACCTGCGGCACCTAAAGATGGCTTCGGTGAGGCGGGGTTTTACTTCGGTTGCTCTCACGAGAATTCCATTAACCACTATTAGTTTCCCTATATGTTCTGCCCTAAGTTTTCTTAGAGGAACGTAGTACTTTTCAGGGAAGTTTGAAAATCTAACGTACACTCTCTCGACTTTGTCCAAGTATTCCGAATCCATTTCTTCCAGAATCTCTTTGAGTGCTCGATTTGCAGCTGGAAGGCAGCGGTCAGGGTTTTCCAGGGTCATCCGGGCTAGCTCCGGGTCGAATGCGACTAGGTTATTGAAGTCGACTATAAGGCTTCTGGAGCCGCTCACGGTTAACTGCTTTATCTTTTCTATATATGTGGGGGTTCCCAGAGCTGAACGGTACTCTCTTAAAAAAGCTTCGAACCTAGCTTGGGGGTTTAACTGCATGACGAGCACCTTTCCTTGATTGAAGAAGGTCACTCTATGTTTAAAAACTTATGCAACACGCTTAGCCACTCGTTTATGTTTGATGCGAGCTCAGAGTAAAGCACTTTTTCCTCGGGGAGCATGTTTTCAGTTGCTTTCATGTTTTGCCTCGCCCTGAGTGCTGCTTTAACTACTTTCTCTAGTCTTCGACACATGAGATCCCTAAATACTGAAGATATTTTCTTCTTTTCATCGTCAGGAGAAGCTTCGATGAAGAACCTTAGGCGGAGGAGGAAGTTTTTCGGGAGAGGTTGTAGTGCTGCTTGGCGCTCTTCTTTCCAAAGGCAATCGTAAAGCTCAGCTAGGTTGATAGGTTCATCGTTCCGGAATTTAGCTAGTCCAGCTTTAACCAAATGAAGCGCCTGCCAAGCTGGAAGCGTGACCACTTCGCCCTCATTAAAGGGACCTATGGCTTCATCCCCCCCTAGATCAAGCCTTGGCGTGGACTTCAGTATGATAAGTTGAATGTCCTGCTCTTCCAGTTGAAATAGTAAGCGTGAAACTTGCCTTGCTAAAGTGGCTTTCACACGGATCACCTGCGCTAAAGCAACCTTTATGTTAACTCGAACTCCTAATAAAGTTGTGTGCGAGGGGGATTAAGTTGAACGTTGACCTACGGTGCACGTTGTGCGGAAGCGAGAAGAAACCGTTTCCGCCTGTGGCGAGATGCGACAAGTGTGGGGGTATACTTGACTATGTTTATGATTACTTGGAGATCAAATTACCTTACAGCGACAGGCGTGGCATGTGGAGGTATCGTCCAATCCTTCCTCCGATTAGCGAGGAGAACATTGTGAGCATGGGGGAGGGAGGCACACCGCTTAGGGAGGCAAAGGAGCTTGCCGAGGCGATGGGGGGAGGAAAGGTTTTACTTAAAGACGAGACAGCTAACCCGACAAACTCTTACAGAGACAGAGCGGCCTCCCTGATTGTCTCTAACGCCCTTGACGTTGGCGCAAAAAAGTTGATTTGTGCCTCGTACGGGAACTTTGGTGCCTCAGCTGCTGCTTACTGTGCTAAAGCAAAAATTAAATGCACGATCATAACTCCAAGAAACGTTAACGTGAGTAAGCTGGCTCAAATGTACATTTACGGCGGCCATATAGTGAGAAGTGGAGACGTTATAGATGACGCGATAGCTGAGGCGGAAAGGGCCGCTGACGGATACTACCAAGCCACGCCGGAGCTTAACCCCCTATCTGTTGAAGCTCAGAAGACCATTTCTCATGAAGTTTTAGAGGCTTGCAGGAATGTTGACGTGATAATAGTCCCTACAGGAACAGGTAATACGGCTTACTCTATTTGGAAGGGCGTCAAGGAGTGCTTAACTCTCGGCGTGGTGGATCATATTCCCCGGATGGTTCTGGTTCAGCCGGATGGATGTGCCACTTTAATCAATGAGGGGGGAAAAGTTAGGGTTAGAAGAGTTGAGAAGCCTGCAACAGCAGCGTCCCCTCTCGTTTCTCTGATGCCCGCCTACGGTTTGCTAGCGGCCCGAGCAGTTGAGGAGAGTGGCGGTTTTATAGTCACGGTTACCGACAGGGAGATAATAGAGGCTGAAAAGCTCCTAGCTAAAGCTGAGGGGATATTCTCGGAGCCGGCAAGCGCCGCATCGGTTGCCTGTCTCAGAAAGATGAAGGATGAAGGATTTATTGACCATTCAGAAGTTGCGGTCTGTCTCATCACGGCAAGCGGCTTGAAGGACCCGTACATTATAGACGCGCTGGCAGATGGTGGAAGAAGGGGGGTGAAGTCTAGGGGGGGTTTTAAGACAAAGTTCGAAATACTGAGATTTTTAGAGATCGGCGAGTCGTACGGTTACGAAATTTGGAAGTCTATCGGCAAGCGTCTCTCGATTCAGGCAGTTTACCAGCATCTAGGAGAGCTTCAGGAGAGGGGACTCATCGAGGAATATTATAGGGGAAGGAGAAAGTACTTCAAATTGACACAGAGGGGAAGGCGGGTTCTGAGGGCGCTTGAGGAGGTCTCACTAATATTTTAGAGGGAGAATAAATGGCGGTAAGAATTATCGTGAAGAATCGTGAAAAGCTCTTGGAAGATGAGGAGGGGGATAAGCGAAGCTTGCTCCTGGACCTAGTGGAGCTTGCCATAAGCGTTTCCGACCCGAGAGACGCCATTAGGAAGTCTGTGAAGCTTAATGATGAATGCTTAACTGTATTTAGTGAGCGCATACCTCTGCGAAACGTCGAGAACATTTATGTTGTAGGAGCCGGTAAGGCGAGTGGCGCTATGGCAGAAGCCTTAGAGGAGATCTTAGGAGAATTAATAGTTGATGGCGCTGTCTGCATACAAAAGGGTACTTCAAACATGTTCAGCACGAGATTTATTCGACTTTTTGAGGCTGCACATCCTGTCCCAAGTGAAGAGAACATTAGGGGAGCAGAAGCGGTTGTTGGACTGCTGGAGGAAGCAGGAAAAGATGACCTCGTTATATGTTTGATTTCGGGTGGCGGCTCAGCTATGCTAACTCTCCCAGCCGATGGTGTAGAACTTCAAGACATTCAAGAAGTTACAGCCGCCCTCCTCAAGAGCGGAGCGGACATAGGAAAGATCAACGTTGTTAGAAGACATCTTTCAAAGGTTAAAGGTGGACTGCTAGCAAAAATGGCTTATCCTGCACGTGTCATAAGTCTAATAGTGTCCGATGTTGTAGGTGACAGGCTAGAGGACGTGGCTTCAGGGCCAACAGCGCCGGACCCAACAACCTTTTCGGATGCCATAAATGTTCTGAAGACATATGGAGTATGGGATAAATGTGGAAGCCGAGTTAGAGAGAGGCTTATCAGGGGGGCGGAAGGAGGAGTTGAGGAGACATTGAAGCCTGGCGACCCAGTTTTCAAAAGGGTTCAGAATATTCTTGTGGCGACGAATAGGGGGGCGTGCACTGCAGTGGCCAATGAAGCTAACAAAAGAGGGGTGCACTCACTTATCCTAACTACACACATGGAAGGCGAGGCGAGGGAAGTCGGCTGCTTGGCGGCGGGGATAATTAAAAGCGTCGCGTTAAATCAAGAGCCGCTTCAAAGACCTGCTTTAATCGTGATGGGTGGCGAAACGACGGTAACCATAAGTGAGAATGCTGGGATTGGTGGGAGAAATCAGGAGCTTGCTTTAAGTGCAGCCCTAAAAATATCAGGATTAAAAAACGTTTTTGTGGTTAGCTTTGGCACTGACGGCTTGGATGGTGTCTCTTACGCTGCAGGAGCCCTTGTAGATGGAAAAACTGTAGAGAAAGGAGAAAAGCATGGAATCAGAGCTGAAGATTACTTGCGAAGACATGACGCCACAAGTTTCTTTGAGAAGATAAATGATGGGCTCATAATTACTGGACCAACAGGCACTAATGTAAACGACATCCTTATGCTAGCTACCCTTTAATTCGGAAGGCAAGAATGATGTTTGAAGACACTTGTCAACTAGCTAAAGCACTAGAG